>JAUVHT010000005.1 GCA_030593155.1 Candidatus Bathyarchaeota archaeon | reverse complement strand
TAACCGATTTCGTGGAGGAGGAGCCGGCGGAACCCGAAGAGCCCGATGAGCGGGAAGAGCCCTAATAGTTTTATAGTAAATTCCATCTAAAATGTATCGGAATGTCTCGCGAGGAGAAGTACGGGTACATCCTCAGGATAGTCACGGAAGAATGGCGGGACCAGGTCTACGAGCTTAAGAAGTACTACACAGGCGTGGCGAGGGCCTGGAGGAGGGACACCCCGATCCTCTTGGCAATGAAGACCGATGTGGGAGATTCTTTCATAGGCTACGGTGTCGTAGGGAAGGTGGAGCAGCTCTGGGAGCTGCCCCCCGAGGAGGAGGCCTACTGCCAGGAGAACAATTGGAGGTGTGCCCTCACCTTCAAGTCACTGTTCAGATTCGAGAATCCCTACCCTATCAAGGAGTCGATCCTCTCCGAGGATCCCAGGAAGGGGAGCTTCCTCCATGGGGCCCGCCTCTCCGAATCCCAAGTTGACACCATACTCGAGGCTGCTGAGGACTATCAGGGCTGAATCCGAATAGCATCAGCCTTGCGTCGATAAACCCAAATTGGACGAAGACGAGATCCATTAGCAATGGGCTCCCTCGCAGCAATAGTCAGCAAGAGAGGAAAAGACGTCTCCGCCACGATCCTGAGGATGCTGGATCCATCCCTAACAGGCATAGGAGACGCTCTGGGGATAGCATCTAACGAGGGAGTCGTCATAAGGAACGCTCCGACTGAGCTGGGAGTTCTCGGGTCCCCCTTGATGCTGGGGCACAAGCTGACCAAGGTCGAGTCGGTCGACCCTCCCCAGCCTCTCAGCCAATATGGATACTCGCTGGTTTTCGAAGGGAGGCTATGGCATGAACCAACCTCGCTGGGCATATCAACGGCGGCCGATACGCTTGGGAGGGAACCTGAGCGTGGCATCCAGCGTCTGATCAAAGAGAAGACAGGATCGTATGCCGTTGCGGTCCTCGAAAGAAGAACCATATTGTGCGGACGAGACCCCGTCGGGGCGTTCCCCCTCTACTATGGCGAGGACTCGGAGATCGCCGCAGTGGCCTCCAACAGAAAGATGCTCTGGGCCGCCAACCTTGAGGTGCACCCCTTTCCACCAGGTCATATGGCCAGGATCACCGAGGGGGGAATTTTATTTGAGCGGATGAGAGCCCTGAACCTTCCTCCACTCAGGAAGGTGTCGATGGGAGATGCGGTGGATGAACTTGACAGGCTTCTGGCCGAGGCGGTGGAGACCCGGTGCAGAGGGCTTCTCAGGGTCTCCCTAGGCTTCTCCGGGGGCATCGACAGCAGCCTCCTCGCTTACAACCTCGACAAGGCAGGAGCAGACGTAGACCTCGTCTGCGTCGGCATGGAGGGATCCAAGGAGTTCGCCGCAGCGGAGACCGCCGCGGACAGCCTCGACCTTCCCCTCAGGATGGAGTCCTTCACGCTGGGGGACGTGGAAGCCGACCTGGACTCGGTCCTCTGGGCCATCGAAGAGCCTGATCCCATGAAGGCGGCGGTCGCCCTCCCCCTCCACTGGGTGGCCAGGATCGCATCCGATTCGGGAGGCAGGGTTTTGTTCTCCGGTAACGGGAGCGACGAACTCTTCGGTGGCTACAGAAAGTATGTCAGGGAATACATAGAGAGCGGCGAGTCTGTGCGTGATACAATGTTCAGGGATGTTGTCGCCTCACACGAGGTCAACTACGAGCGGGATTGTAAGGTCTGCATGGGGCATGGCATGGAATTGAGGCTCCCCTTCGCCGGACTCAGACTCATCGAGTTCGGCCTGTCCATCCCGACGGGGCTCAAACTATCCCTCGAGCCGGAATCTCCGAGGAAACTAGTCCTGCGGAGATTGGCCGAGAAGCTGGGGTTCCCCGAGGAGATGGCGTACAAGCCCAAGAGGGCGTTCCAGTACTCTACGGGGGTGAACAACGCTCTGAAGAGACTTGCCAGGAGAGAGGGAAAGTCTCTGGCAGGATTTCTCACTGACAGGTTCGACGAGCTGAAGAGAGAGAAGATGGGGAGATAGCCATTTGGCGGTTTCAAAGGAGGAGAAGATGCGGGGCATCCTCGACCTGATGGAGAGGCATTATGTAATTAGAGTTGATGGGCGTGAGGGATTGCAGGATCCCTTCCGGACCCTGATAGGCTGTGTCCTGTCCCACAGAACCCGAGACGAGAACTCCCGGAGGGCCGCCCGAACCCTCTTCGAGGCCGCCGAGAGCCCCTCGGACATCCTCCGGATGGACCCCGAAGAGTTGAAGAGGAGGATCCGGTGCTCGGGCTTCTACAACCAGAAGGCCAGAAGCCTCCGCTCCATCTGCCAGACCCTTGTGGAGGAGTTTGAGGGCACCGTCCCCCGGGATAGGGACTCCCTCATGGGGCTCCCAGGCGTGGGACCCAAGACCGCTGACATTGTCCTGAGCCATGCCTTCGGTCGTCCCGCCATCGCTGTCGATGTCCACGTGGCGACCGTGGCGAGAAGGCTGGGCCTAGTAGACGCAGAAGCTGATCCGGAGCAAGTGAAGGTGGCTCTAGAGGGCTTGGTCACTCCCGAGAAGTACAGGTTCGTCGACGACGCCTTCGTGAGGCATGGGAAGGAGTTCTGCAGATCTAGGAACCCGAAATGCGATGACTGCTTCATCAAGGGCCATTGCGAGCATCATCGGCGCGGAGACGATAAATATTCCGACGGTGATTCTTTGCTGGTCGTCTGATTGAAGTATAAGGTATTGGCGACGGACGTCGACGGAACGTTGACGAGCAAAAGAGAGGGGATATGCCTCCAGGCACTACAGGTGATACGAGACCTGGAGGGAAGGGGCATCCCCGTGATTCTGGCGTCGGCCCGGCCTTTCCCAATCCTCAACATACTCAGAGAGTACGTGGGGACAAGCGGCGCCGTCATCTGCGAGAACGGGGGCCACGTGGATTATAAGGGGGAGAGCCTGAAGCTGGGGGACAATCGATTCGCCTCAGTTGTTCTCCGACGCCTCGAAGTGATCCACGGAGAAAAGGTGAGGAAAGCCTGGACCAACGCCTACAACATCGTAGATCTGGCACTTGTACGATCCATATCCCCGGAGAGCATCTTAGGAGTGATAGAGGACTTCCCGTCGCTGAGGTTCATAGACAGCGGCTTCTTCTACCATGTCCTGCCGAGGGACGTGGACAAGGGGAAGGGGCTGATGGCCGCAGCCACGATGATGGGCTTCGACACGGCCGATGTCGTCGCCATCGGTGACAGCCAGGTCGACATTGAGCTACTCGAGGAGGCTGGGTTCGGCGTGGCCGTCGAAGACTCCAGCGATGACCTGAAGGAGGTGGCGGATCTGGTGACTGAAAACCCGAACGGGAGAGGCTTCTGCGAGGCGGTCGGAAAGCTGTTCCCCGCTCACGCCTTTTCTCTGTAATCCCTGACCGCGTCGGCCACCCTTCTGAGGCATTCCATGGCCGACTCGTAGCTCGGCCAACCGCCCAGGCCGCACTCGGGACCCGCGTAGGGAACCCTCTCGGGTCCGAACCGATCCACAACCCTGGCCAGCCTTTTGACCAGTAGAGCCCGCTCATCGATGAAAACCTGGGGGTCAACCCTGCCGTGCCCTATCTCGGTCCAGACCTCACCGATCCTCTGCTGGACCTCGCCGGTCCACCCCTCCTTTTCTATGTGCCCCTCGATTAGCTTGTCGAATAGCGTGACGACGATGCTAGCCTTGAGGCCCTTGTCAGTCTCCTCCAGCCGCCTCTTCGTCGTCTCCAAGTTGTAGAGGGGATCGTCGACGTGGGACTCGACCACGTTGAGGTGCTCCACCTCCCAGAAGAGGTCGTCGGAGGTGTCATGGAGATGCATGCTCGTCTCTACGCCTCTAGATGTAGCGGCGTGGCATATCTCGTCCCATGCCTTCCTCAGGGACTCCCGCCCCTCTGAGCCATAGTCCAGTAATGGGTCGTTGAGGAAACCGAGTACAGGCTCGTCGATGCACACCATCGCGAGTTCCCCGTTTCTCGTATTGAAAAAGGAACGGGACACGATCTCGGCGAGAGAGCAGCCTATGTCCTCGAAAAGGCTCGGCCTCTTACCCGGGAAGAACGAGGCCAGGGTGTAGGGCCCTGTGACGCACGCCTTCACCCTGACACTGTCTATGCCCGTGAGATCCTTAATCCTGGAGGCGTTCCGTTTGATCACGTCTACCTCCGGAATCGTCGACCCTGGGCGCGCCGTGGGTGTCCCGAGGGCGACGTAACCCCCCTTGGCCTTCTCGATCCCCCTGATGAGCTCGAAGTACATCTCGTTCATGTCCCGGAACTGGGGGTAGTTCGGCACGTCGATCCCGGCATTCACCTTGTCCACGAAGGCTGTGATCACCTCTTCCTCGAACACCTCAGCGACTTCATCCGAGACTCCCACCAGGGAGAGGAGGGTCTGGGATCTCCGGGCTCCATCCCAGATGGTGGACTCGTCCACCCTGAGGGGAAGACTCCCAACGTCGTACGAGCTTAGCATCGGCGTCCAGCTACAGAATGTTTATCTTCCCCGTCGCGAGGTCGTTGCAGAACTCGTCCAAGTGCTCGAGCTCGTAGGCCATGACCTCCTGGATCTGTGGTGCGATCTCACCGAGGTCGGCGCCCTCCACTGGTATGACCTGGGCGTTGCAGACGGCAGGCTCGTTGATCGGCTCGCCTATGTTGCTCACGAGCCAGATGTAGACCTCTTTGACCCCGTTGACCTGTTCACACACGTGGTTGGCGATCTTGTAGCTTAGGAAGTTGTAGATCTTGCCGACGTGGCTGACGGGGTTTTTCCCGGCTGCGGCCTCGGAGGACATGGGCCTGTTCAGGGGGATGACGCCGACGACGTTGTTCCCCCTTCCCACCTGGCCCGAGTCTCCAGTGTCAGCGGATGTCCCGAGCACGGTGAGGTATAAACCGTCTATCCCCCTGCCCTTCCTGTCGAGGACGTTGAAGCTGACGTTTACCTCGTCGAAGTCGTACTTGGAGTTGATGAAGCCGTCGATGGCCTCGTAGATCTCCGACTTCTTCCTGAAATAATCCGCCTCGCTGGCGACGAAGCGGTCGACGAAGGCCGTGGCCACGGTCAGGTTCAGGTCGTTTTCGTTCCTGAAGCCCATGATCTTGATGTCCTCCCCAGACTCTGGGAACTCCCTCTTGAACCCGGGGGAGTTCATGTGCTGCTCCACTTCCAGTATCAGCGACTCCGTCCGGCTCAGGGGCGCGAAGCCCACGGCGGCGGAGGTGTCGTTCGCCCCCAGGTACTTCCCCTTCCTCTGGAAGATGTCCTGGAGGGACGCCGCTCCGGGCTTGATCACGCTCTGATACGTCACGTGCTCATCGGGGTCTACGAACCGGAGCCTGGTCTTCATCCACTCTTTGGTGCTGTTTTTCGCGATATCGTAGACGGGGACGTACTCCCCTTCCGCTTCGAAGGTCGCCCGGTCGCCGTAGACGATGAGCATAGGCTCGGTGATCTTCCCTCCGCCGAAGGCCACCTGGGACCCCCCCGCTCCGATCAGCCCCTTGTCGAGGTTGTGATGGAGGATCGTGCCGAACCTCTTCAGGTACTCCTTGGAAAGATCTATTGAGACCTGGTTCATGATGGCGTCGCAGATGGTGTCGGGGTGGCCGAGGCCCTTCCGCTCGCAGATCTCCATCGGCTTCTCATCGAGGGCGAGCTGGTGGAGTTTTTTCACGAGGAAATTTTCCATATTCATCATATCCGCAGTCGTTTTATTCCTCTAGGGAATCTATTCAATAAAATTGAAGCGCCTTTATAAATAATTCCATGTATTCTAACCTTAAATACAACCAATATTACAAATAATATTCTAGAAGGAATATTGCATCTTAATGTCCAGAACTTTCAATGCGTATGAGACAGGTCAAACCGGAAGGAAGACATTCCTCCTTATTGGTACGATTCCACAACGAACCTTATGCATCTGGCGCCTTCGCATCCAAAATTGTTATCTTGGAGCAGACCGATCCTCACACAGGTTCAATCCGAGGGAACTCGCCCTATGCAAGAAGAGCTCATAAAATGTGAGAATTGCGGTAAGGAAATACCGAAAACTCAGTTCTGCATCTACTGTGGCGTAAACTTGGTTGAAAGCCAGGGACAGCGGATGCCGGGATCGGATCACGATGGAGTCGTTGAAGGTGTCTTCAAATCAGCGGGTGTTAGCCCCAGTCCCGAGACTGAGGAGGCTTCATTTTTCCAATCCCCCTATGAGGGTTACCAACAAGTTGTACCATCACCCACTGCAGAGTGGGGATTAGATCCCGAAATTACCCCGCTGACGAAAGAACTAGTAAAATTCCAGATTTGGAAGGTAAGGCTCTGCGGTATGCTTGTCGAGGGCGAAGTCCCCGGGAAGGTTTTCTCAAACATCTATAAAGACTATGCGAAGGAGATCGAGCGGCTAGACGAGAGAAGAAACGAGATTGTCGCCAGGTACAGGGCTCAATACGATGAGAAGAGGGGAGAGTTAGAAGAGGCCAAGCTCAAGCTAGAGGAACTGAGGGTCAGGGTCGCCGTGGGAGAGCTCTCCGAGAGTGACCAGTTGATCCGCACCCCGGGGATAAAGGGGAACGTTGACGGCCTTGAAGAAGAGGCCTCAAAACTTGAAAACATTTTAGGAAGACTAGAAAACCTTTCGACCGAGGTACCGTCCCGAGAGATCTTCAAGTATGAGCTTACTGCCAAGGTTTTCCTTAACTCTCTGGGTGATCTCATCTCGGCCGGAAAGATCGGCGAAGAGCTCGGGAACAAGCTCCGAGAGGACCTCGAAGGTATCCTCAGCCAGTTCTCGAAGATGTATCGAGGCGAGGACGAAGACGAGAGTTCCCGCAGGAACGAGCTGGATGTGTTAGAGGTCAGGTTCAAGGTGGGCGAGCTCACCTTGTCCGAGTTCGAAACCCTGAGAACCGAGATCATCGATAAGCTAGAACGACACTGGGATCAATCCCCTTGATTAAACCTGATTGTAGATCATGCGTTTCGTATCAGAAAACGTAGAAATCCTAATATTGCCCCCCGACAACTTTCAGTGAGGTTTAATAAAAATGGACGACAAGAGCCTCGGATCGCTTATAGTGGTCGTGAGCGTTGTGATCATGGTCGGATATTTCGTGTGGGCTTTCGCCCCGTTCCTAGGGCCGGCGGTGACGGGCTGGATTTCGCCTGAGATGAGCGAGTGGGCCTACAGGCTCCCCGTGATCCTCGCCGTCTATGGGATGCTGCTGATTGTCCTCTGGATAGGCCACACCATGGCGACGACTCCGCCCCCCATACCCTTGGAGAGCCCCCTGGAGGTAGAGCGGGAGGAAGTGGACAGCACGGTCGAGAAAGAATCGGATGAACATTGATCGGCGAAGGCGAAGAACGGCCCTCCAAGTTTATATAATTTAACGTAAAAAAAGGTGGTTTTTACATTTTCTTTAAAAATACGTTGTATTTTTCTGTTATATTTACTTTATTAAATTAATTTCCCCCGTTGATGCGATCATATAGGTGAAATATTTGTGACCTGATCATGTAAATATTTAAAGGAAGAAACAAATCCCTCCTCGCAATTATAACAGGAATGGAAGCCCAATGGTTCAATGCGGATAGGTGACACCATAAATATGGAGTTCAATGTGAGAGGTTTCCGAGAGCCCGTGTCGCTCTGGTCGATCCCCTTCACCCTCCTCTTAATCATGTTGATACTGGCTGCCGCGGACATACTGTTCCCGTTCATCCCCCTGGAGATAAGTCATACCACGTGGATGTGGGCCTTCTCCACAGTGATCACCACCATCTGCGCCAGCCTCGTGACTGAGAAGCTCTCGATGGACAACAGGCGAGCCCTGCTCTCGATGGCTTCCGCGGCGGCCTTCTCCATCCTGTTCTATCGAAACATCTCGGCGTTCCTACAGAGGTCTCTGGCGAGCTCCTTCCAGAGCATCATACCCAACCCCTTCGTCAAGATGGTCGTCTACACGTCGGTCCTCACCATCATCCCAGGCGCACTGGTGGGAGTGATCTTCGGTGGCATCCTCGGCTCCGTCCCCACCCGATCTTCCACTAAGAAAAAAATAGCCTTTGAGATACCTCCGGCAGACACCGACACCCCAAGGCTTGGCGTCGAAAAGGTCTGCGGCAGATGCGGACAGGCGATCCCCATTGATTCCAGATTCTGCCCCTTCTGCGGAGCAGAACCGGAGCAGCGCTCCGTCCCCCAGATGATATATTGCAGGTTCTGCGGCTCCCAGCTCAAGTACCAGGGGCAGTTCTGCCCCGAGTGCGGCCTGGAGATCGACATGATCTCGAGGCCCCTGGTCTTCTATTCCATGTGAGCCTTCTCAGGTTGCAGAGGCCCTGGCGTCCACCCTGATCTTCCACGTCCTCGGGCTGTACTGGGAGACCTTTACCCTGCCCACGAACTCTGCGTTTTTTCCCTCTGCCTTGAAGGCCTCTGTGATGAGCTCCTCCGTTTCCGAGAACAGATCCCCCTCGGGCGCCCAGTGATAAAGGTGGAGGACCCCTCCATCCTTCAGCAGGGGCACTGCGACATCCAGGAACACGTAGGCCCCCCTCGGAAGGGGCATCACTATCCTGTCGTAGAGCCTCCCGAGGCCGGGGGACACCTCCCTGACGTCCCCCTTTATCGCCTCGATGCGATCCGCAACCCGGTTTAGGTGGATGTTCTCGACGCAGTAGTTGTGGGCGTGCGGGTTGAGCTCTACTGCCGAGATGTGGACGTTCTTAAGCCTTTTCGCGATCCTGATGGGGAGGGGGCCTACTCCGCTGAACATTACGAGGACGTCCTCGCCGTCTCTCACCGTGGACGACAGCCGATCCCTCTCCGAGCTCTCCCTCGGGGAGAAGTAGACGGTCCTCGGGTCCAGCCTGAAAACGCATCCCGACTCCCTGTGCAACACCTCTGTGTCCGGGTCACCCGCGACCAGCCTGAGCTCCCGCATCCTGTAGTCTCCCCTCCTGCCAGACTCTTTCTTGAGGACGCTGGCAACGTTCTTGTTGACCTTCATGATGGCCCGGGCGATGAGCCCCTCGTAGTCCCTCAGTTCCTCGGGTATCTCGATGACGGCCACGGCTTTCATCTTGGATCCGTAGATGTCGAAGGAGCGGGTGACGAGGCCGATACTGTCCTGCGGGACGAATCTCCCGAGTTCCCCCCTAAGATCGCGTCTCATGTATAGAGTAGAATGGCGGGGGGCGTCTTATTTATGGAGTGGTTTCCCGGTTGAGGTTAGAAGATGGTCCTCTCCCCGGTCTTGCGCATCAGCTTGCCCTTGACCCTGATCTCATCGCTGAATACGTCCTCAGGTCGGGAGTCTTCCCGTGTCCTGCGTTTAATGGTCTTCCCGCATACGCCGTTGTCAAGCAGCTGACGTTTGAAACACGTGGCGTAATTGCAGTTCTTGGGGATGCACGGTTCGCTGGTCCACTCGCACCACGCCTCTTTACCCTTAATTCTGAGCGATCTTTTCGTACACTTAAAATCGCGACAGTCAGGGAAACAGAGTTTATCTGCGGCCAAAATTTATTCCTCTGTGTTCTCTGGGAGTTTCCCAATCGGTAAATGTGGGGTGGAAATAGGATTTAAACTTTATTCATATGAAAGGCATAAAAATACCCCTTATCTGAGAGACGATTCATGGCTTTTATGGAGGGGTGGACTGATTGGTGAGAGTCGTGGTCAGCGGTATTCCCGGGGGATATCATGTGTCTCATCCGGATGAGAACTGGCTCCAGGAGGAGCTCGGTGCCTTGAAGGAGATGTCCTACCTGATCAACGTGGGCGGGGGGAGGATCGTGAACGAACCCCCCATGATCAACGCCATCGAGGAGGGCTGGATAGGGGGCGTACACCTGGACTGTCACGTCGAGGAACCCCTGCGGCCGGACCACACCCTCTGAGACATGGAGAATGTCATCATCGTCCCCCCCTACAGCCACTCGTCTCCCTTCATCGGCGACTGAATCGTGGACATCTTCTGCGACAACTTGGAGCGGTACGTCAATGGGGAGCCTCTGGCGAACTTCGACCCCAGAAGATGATGCTGACCGAGGAGGGACCGCGTCTTTCAAATATCCTGAATACGCTTTCATCGTTGAGAAGCCATGTCAAACATCAGGGTCGGGGACGCGGGCAGCGCCCAGGCCGCCGCCAGGAGGTATCTGGCATCCCAGTTCGGATCCAACAAGATAAAGGAGGTCTCTTTCTCCCGGGCCTGGTACACGCCGGGGTCCCAGAAGGACATCTGGGAGGTGGAGGGGGATGTCATCGTCAAGAAGGGTTGGTTCGGTAAGGAGAGCGTCCACTTCAAGTTCCAGATAGATCCAGCCACGGGCAGGGTCATAGCCTACGAAGTTTGACCCCTTCGATACGTTCAGGTTTCCAGAGCCTCTTGGCCGAAGAAATTTTCGTTCAATCCGGTTGTCTAGGAATTGATATAAACGTGGTGCCGCTGCTATAGATAAGCAAGGGATCGATAAAATGAGGTATGTCTCCATCGAGGCTTTTGATTGTCCGGATGCCTGGTACAAAGCTTTGAACGCGATATGGCATCAAGGCGATGTCTTCGAGGTCGCGTATGGCTCGGAGCCTTCATCGACGCGAAAATTGAACCTGAGCATCGAGATTCAACATCCGGAGAACCGGCCTCTCATAGCGGACAAGGCCCCGACGGACATGAAGTATGTGAACTTCTACGCCCTGAAGTACCTGTGGTCGGGGGTCATCGAGGATGAGACATATACTTATGGCAGCAGGCTGAGGGAGCCCATCGATCAGGTGGATTACGCCGTACGCAGATTCCTCGAGGAGCCGAGAGACAGGCAGATAACGATGGTGATCCGTCTGCCCGAGGACATCAAGAAATGGTTGAAAGACCAAAAGCACGAGCCCCCCTGTCTCAGCCTGATCGATACTGAGATATTGGATAACAAGCTGAACCTGACGTGTTACTTCAGATCCTGGGACGCGTACACGGGGCTACCCTCCAACATAGCTGGGATCCAGATCTTCAACGAGGCACTGGTGTCCGAGATCAACGCACGGGGAGGCCTCGACATCCAGACGGGCAAACTAATCTTCCATTCCAAGAATTGCCACATCTACGAAAGGCTCTACGAACACATCAAGGAACTGGTGAAACCTGGAGAGGACTCCCGAAGAAAAATTCACGAGAAAAAGACGGATTAATTCTCACCCGAAATATATTGTGCAGAACCATCTGCACGGAACATCGGGTGTACGTGACGAGGCGAGTCTTCTCGTTTCTTCGTTCAGGGAAGCTCAGACGGGGGGCATCTCCGACTCTTTAGGCTTGGCCTTGATCTCTTCAGGTATGTCGACGGCTCGCACGACGTTGATGGAGTTGATGACATAGATGGGCGCTCCGTCTGGCTCGAACCTCTTCAGCCTCTTAACGCCCCGGAGGACGAGCTTCACCTTGAGGGTCGTCCCGTCGCTCAACGCGTAAGTGTTCCAGTTCTCCTCGACCTCCTTGAAATCCAGATCCACACTGCCCACGAGGGCATCCCTTGGTAGCTTCGACAAATCGATCACTATACTCTGATGCCCGTGGATATTTACCCTTTCCCACGGCCAACATTTAAGAAAGGCTGTTCACCTGATCTGGTTGGTTGTGAAATGTCATTCTGGGACGATTGGATCAAGAGGTTTAGGGAGCGACGGGGGTTCTTCTTCCCCGAGATAGATCGTCTGATGGAGGAGATGGAGAAGGAGATGGCCGAGGCCTTCAGGGACATGGAGAACGTTATGCCCCGGGACATGGTCAGGGTGAGGCGCCTCCCCGACGGCTCGGTGAAGAGGGAGTACGGCCCCTTCGTCTACGGCTACTCCGTCAAGATCGGCCCGGACGGGAAGCCCGTCATCAGGGAGTTCGGCAACATCAAGCCGGGCCCGGGCAGGGAGGGGGCGCCTCCACTCAACCTCCAGGACCGGAGGGAGCCTCTGATCGACATCATCGAGGAGGACGATAAACTCAAGGTCGTGGCGGAGCTGCCGGGAGTCGAGAAGGAGGACATCAGGCTCTACGTCACGAGGGACGCCCTCACCATCGACGTCGACACGCCGGATCATAGGTATCGCAAGGAGCTGGAGCTTCCTTTTGAGATCGATGAAAAGTCCGCTGTGTCCACCTACAAGAACGGGGTGCTGGAGACGGTCCTGACCATGAAGAAGCGGACGGGCAGGGGCACCCAGATAAAGATAGGCTAGTGCGATCTACTCGATCCAAGTCAGGCCTACCTTGATGGGGGTCTCCACCTTCTTCCCGAGGCTGACGGCGTGCCTGAACCGGTCTATGAGGTTGGGCTGGCTCCAGAACCTCTCGAAGCCATGGAACTCTATCTCCTCTTTTCTTCCGTTTGTCTTCGCAGGGACTCCAATCAGGCGGGACACGTCTATCCCGTAGCTCTGGGCGGTTCTCACCAGCCCCTCCGAATCTCTTAATGCGATGGTGGGGTCGAGGAGCATGAGGCCCTTGAGGGGCGTGAAACGGGTGCGGCTGGGACCTTCGGGTCTCCCAGATGTTCCGTCAGCCACTTTGAGCAACATTGTGAGGAAGCTCGCCGGGTCCTGGGTGATGCTGTACTCGTCGCTGTACAGGGACATGGGTTTGCTCGCCATGACGCTCAGAGGAGCGGCCAGACCATAGATACAGTAGCCCAGGGCCGCGAGGATGATCTCGTATATGTTTCCTTTCCGGCCCTTGACCTGGCTCTCGATGTATCCCGCCGTGAACTTGTACGAGATCGTCAAGAGTCCCGAGTATGTGGTCGACGCGCCGAGGAACCCCGATTTGGACGCCCCCATCAGGTATGCGGATGCCGATCTAACCTCCCGGTAGGTCAGGCCGTAGAGCAGGCCTCGAGTGAACACCAGCGCGGGCTGGCCCGTGGGGGAGGCAACGATCATGGCGTTGGGGGAGTCCTCTTCGACGATCCCGATTTTCCCTATCTTGACGCCTGCTCTCGACGCCTCTCCTTGAACGAGAGACCAGAGGACCAGGTCATCCTTTCTCTCCAGCCATCTGGGCCTGAGGAGGGATGTCACCAGATTTGGCCCCGTAAGCCACTCGATAGCCATGGAGGCCACCGTCAGCAGGAAGGCGGCCGCCGAGACCGTTAGGGGGTCAAATCCAAGGACGAGCGAGAGGAGGAGCCACGAGGCGACGAAGAAGAGTGCGAAGTGGGATGCGAAATGGAGGGCCATGGCGGGGCGGAGCCTGGCGTTGAGTCGCCACATGAATGTCCGGGGGAACTATGCACAGAGGATACATATCTGTTGTGACTCTCCGGGTTGTATCTCGTCTATAGCAACATATTTAGGGGCCTGGGTGTTGGTAGGATTTGGCCGATGATGTGAAGGCATTAGGGCGAATTGATGACCGATCAGAGTTAAGCTGAGGCCACCGTTGCTGATCGCCCAGATCATGAAGAATCGTGGAACATTAGTTTAAGCGTGACGCACCCTCCGCTTGGGGGTTCCTTGCACAATCTAAACATGACGACTTGAGGGCCTCGTCACCCCGTTCCATGCTCTCTGAATATTGGTCCACGGCGTGGTTCCTTTGAATGAATTTTCCACAGATGATACCGAACGAAAAAATGACGATTATTTGGAAAAACTACGTTTTTCGCTATTCTACCCAGGGAATTAGATAAGAAACCTCGTTTCTTAATGAAATACCGAAATATCTTCATTATACTCGATAATGAATCGTGTTTCTACGGGTATTATATGTGTCAGTTCTAGTCTATTTTCGAATAAAACATGGAAATAATCAACTCTCATCGGGGCGCCCCCCCGTGCCCGCAGCGCCTTCAGTTCACACGGTCGTACCAGTGTCTGCTCGTGCGTACTACACTCTCATCGTATGTTTTCGATGAAAGGCGTCTGACGAACGGGGTTCAGTGTTGTCTTGGTGGTGTGCGGAATGGAATTGGTGAACGTTGTTTGTCCTTATTATCTGGAAGAGGAGCGAGACATCAGATCGTTGATGAGGAAGATCGTCGAATGCGACAATTACACCGAGAGGACATCTCTGACAGATGAGTTGATTGTGAGACTCGACTACTTGCTTGAGTGCAAGGGGTTCACCGGCAGACATCCTGACTGTGTGTCCTGCAGGAACATCAACGACCGGAGGAAGAGGACCCTGGAGATCATCCTCGTCATGGATACACGGATGGTCAGGATCACCTCCGAACTGGGTATCATCATCGACTCCTTGGTGGGCGGGTGATCCCCGACAAGCATACTAAGTCTCGGTGCACCGGCATTTTCTGCAGGGTCTCGAAGGTAACATAACCTCTATTCGTGCAATCGAGCGTGCGCCACCTCCAGGCGAAAAAGCCTTTTTAACCCGTGGTCGTGGATTACGCCACGAAAAGGTCGCTGGGGTTAAAGGTTAAAACATGTTGGATTTAGACGCCCTCAAAGAAGGTCGGTTGACCCGTAGAGACGTGGAGGCCACACTATACCAAGACGGGGTTCCGGATGAACTATTTGTGACCGCAGGCAAGTTTCGTGACCGTCAATCAGGCAGAGAACTCCGCTTCTACTATCCCAAGCCCCGCTTCCCCAGCGTCTCGATCACGGGGTCCAGCTGCGCGTTGAGGTGCAAGCACTGCGGCGGTCACTATCTTGAGGGGATGTGGGGGGTCGAGGCACCCTCGAAGCTGAAGGAGTTCTGCATCAACCACGAGGCCGAAGGGGGCGTGGGCGTCCTAGTGAGCGGGGGCTCTGACCTCCAGGGGAGGGTGCCCCTCGGGAGATTCTACGGAGAAATCGGCTGGGTGAAGGAGAACACGGGGCTCATCATCAACGTCCACACGGGGCTGCTGGATACGAGGCAGGCGGAGGAGATCGCCTCCACCGGCGTGGACATCGTGTCCGTGGACGTGGTGGGGAGCGACGAGACGATCAGACGGGTCTACGGCCTTGATGCGACGGTGGAGGACTACGCAGAGACCCTGAACGCCCTCAAGGATGCCGGTGTGGCCAACGTTGTCCCCCACATCTGCGTGGGCCTCGACTTCGGCGAGGTTCGAGGCGAGGCGAGAGCCATCGAAGTGGCCAGCGAGATCGAACCGGAGATCATCGTGATCCTGGGGTTGATACCCACACAGGACACCGCCATGGAGGCCGTCGACCCTCCTTCGAGCGAGGACCTGGCGAAGGTCGTTGCCTCAACCAGGCTGATGTTACCTAGATCCAGTGTCGCAGTGGGATGCATGCGCTCCAGGGTGGAAAAGGGAAGGGGTGAGGTGCTCGCGATCAGTGCCGGAGCCGACAGGCTGGTTCTGCCCGCCAGTACGACGGTCATGGCCACGGCTGCGGAGGGATTCGAGATCAAGCATCTGGACGGCTGCTGCTCTATTCCAGAGGAGCTCGAATATCGCGCATTAAGGGCGTAAATTTCAATCCGCCAGAGCGTGAGCCTTCTATTTGCTGTATGTCCACTCGTCACCCGAATACTGCGCCCTCAGACGGTCAGCCGTGGCACGCTCGTAGGGGGACAAAACTCCCGGCTCTAAATCTAGGTTCAAGGCCTTTGCGAATCCCATGGCCAGAGCCTCGGCGGCTTCATCGAAGGGTACGATTCGGCCCACAACTTCATCCAACGCTATAGCCCTCTGACGGAGCTTGCCCCGGAGCCTGTGCCGGTCCTGCTCCGGCAAGTCCAGCACGTCGGCGAGGCGTGATGCGTCGCCCTTGAGCGGAAGCGCACCGTGCTGCAGGACCACTCCCTCTCTGCGGACCTGGGCGCTGCCGACCAGTTTACGCCCGAGCGCCATCACCTCGTAATGGGAAGGTACGTCAAAACAGGCGGCGGATTTTTCGATCTGACCTGTGGGCTCCATGCGATCGGCTTGAACGACGTCGCCTTTGAGGGATCGGAGTCCTTCAACCAGTCCCAGGCTCAGCCTGCGATACGATGTCAGGATGTCCCCCGCCACTCGGGCCTCCCCCTGGGGGGCGACGACGCTGTATGTCAGCTCGTCGATGTGGAGGATCGCGCGTCCACCCGTCGGGCGTCGCACCCATGAGTATCCTTTCCGTCGACACACTTCGAGGTCGATCTCGCCATGTAGTGGTTGAGCGTACCCGACCGACACGCAGGGCGGGTCCCAGCCGTAGAACCTCAGAGTGGGAGGAACTTTTTTCCCGGCCACGGACTGCATGATGGCCTCGTCGATGGCCATGTTGGTGGCTCCGTCGGAGAACCCCGT
>JAUVHT010000084.1 GCA_030593155.1 Candidatus Bathyarchaeota archaeon | reverse complement strand
TCGAGGCGGAGAGGCTGGGCTTCGAGTCCATCTGGCTCTCGGACCACTTCTTCCTCACGAAGGAGTCCATCGGCACCAACTGCTTGGAGTGCTGGACGACCCTCGCAGCCCTCGCAAGGGACACCACGACCCTGAGGCTGGGGCCCATGGTCTCGGCCCAGAGCTACAGGAGTCCCGCGCTCCTCGCCAACATCGCCGCGAGCCTTGACCACATCAGCGACGGGCGCCTCTACTTCGGCATAGGGGCCGGGTGGAAGGTAGTCGAGTACGAGGCCTACGGCTACCCCTTCCCCAAGCCCGCCACCAGGATCAGGCAGCTCGACGAGACAATAGAGATCGCCAAGAGGATGTGGACCCAGGAGAAGGCCACATTCAAGGGCAGGCACTACTCCGTGGAGGACGCCCTCTGCTACCCCCATCCCGTCCAGAAGCCCCACATCCCCGTCTGGGTCGGCGGCTCAGGGAGCCTCACCCTGAAGGTGTCCGCGAGACACGCCGACGCCGTCAACTTCGCCTGGAGCCAGCCCCCCGCCTTCTTCGAGGAAAGGCTCGGAGTCCTCAGGAGGCACTGCTCCAAGATCGGAAGAGACTACGACGAGATCAGGAAGTCGGCGGGGCTGATGATAACCATGGAGGAGACCGAGGAGGAGCTGGAGGCCGAGCTCGAGGACCAGAGGAGGAAGGCGGACACCCAGTACCGGAGGTACCTGAGCAGGCAGCCCCCCAACGTGGCGGACACCCCCGAGGCCGTGGCCGAGAGGATGGGGGAGTACGTCGCCCTGGGCATCGACCACTTCATCCTCCGGTTCAACTACGGCGAAGAGATCCAGAAGATGGCGCTCTTCATGGACAAGGTCAGGAAAAACATCTAATAAAGGGGAGAACCGGGCTCCTATCCCTTCCCTAGGACGATGCCGGCGGAGTCTATCTCCTCCCGGAGCAGTTTCAGCTCGGCCTCGGTCGGTGGTCTCGTCTCGGAGACCTCATCGCGGATTAGTAGCTCGAATCCTGTGTTCTCGACGACCTCCTCCACGGTGACCCCGGGGTGGACCGAGATAAGCCTCATCCTCTTGGTCTCGTCGTCGAAGTCCATCACCCCGAGCTGGCTGATGACCCTGTGGGGCCCGCTACCGGCCGGGAGCCCCGCTTTCTCCCTTGCCCCGGGCCCTGTGAGGTACCCCGGTGTGGTGAGGAAGTCGAGCTTCTCGACGAAGCGGCGCTTGTCGTGGCGCATCAGTATGATGGTGTTCCGGCACAGGGAGCCGGCGTCGTTGCCCCCTCCGCTGCCGGGGAGCCTGACCTTGGGGGCCGCGTGGTCCCCTATGACCGTGGTGTTCAGATTGCCGTACATGTCCATCTGGGCGGCGCCCAGGAAGGCGTAGTCGACGAAGCCCAGCTGGGCGCAGCTCATCACGTAGTCCATGCTCGCGGCCATCACCGCCTTGTGGCAGGTCCGGCTGTCCCCGACGCTTATGGGGATCGTAGGGATCCTGGCGCCGATGGCCCCGGCCTCGAAGACCACCAGGAGGTTCGGGGCGTGGAGCCTCTGGGCCAGGGACGCAGACACCAGGGGGAGACCCGTGCCCACAAGGACCGATTTGCCATCCTCAAGGAGGCGGGAGGAGACGCAGGCCATGAGCTCTGTCAGGTTGTATTCCATGTCTACCGCCTCGCCCAGGGCGCCTCCAGGGGCACCTCAAGCCTCTCCAGCCTCGCAAGGTACTCCATCTTCTCCGCCCCGCCGATCTTCTCTACGTACTCGGGAAAGTCATCTACCGAGTGGACATACTTCTCTAGGTACTCTTCCACCCCCTCGTCTGTCCTGCTCAGCCTGAGCCATTCCGCGATGTGCTCCTCGTCGGAGTAGTATAGGCCGGGCATGTTCCCCGGGTGGGAGCCGTAGGGCACCACGCAGACGGCGTCCACCAGGAAGAAGGGGACCGCGGTCCGGTCAGGGTGGTTGCGGATCTCATCGGTGTCGATGAGCTCCTCGGTGGTGATGATGAGCCTCTTCGCGGCCATGGCGAGCTCGATGTCCTCGATGGTGATGCCGTCGATCTGGGCGTTCCCGTACATGTCGCAGCGGTGGACGTGCACGAAGACGAAGTCCGGGTAGCAGGCGGGCAGGAGGCAGAGGGGCTTCCCAGTGAAGGGATCATCCACAACCTTCGCAGAGCTCTTCCTCAGGGTGTCGGAGCCCAGCATCACCCTGGTCGGCATGAAGGGGAGGCCCATGGCAGCCGCCTTGAACCTCCACTGGAACCCTGCGTTGGATATCTCCCCTACCACCTTGACCTTGCCCGACTCCACCGCCCTCCGACCGGTCGGGGAGAGCCCCCTGAGCTCGTGGCCGAAGGCGTAGGCGCACTCGACCCTGTCGACGATGCCTCCGCCTATGAGGACGTCGATGTCGTGGACGGCCGTCTTCGCGGCCATCGCCATGTTCTTCCGGCCCTGCCTGATCATCTCGTAGATGGCGGCCATGCTCACCCGGATGTGGCCAAAGCCACCCATGGCGAAGTAGTCCCCGTCCCTGGTGAACCGCTCCACCGCCTCCCTGAGGGTCATCCTCTTGTCGCTGAGGCTCCGGCTCTTGTTCTCCGCCATCCAACGGCGGGCCTCGTCCGGGTCCATCCAGCCCAGGAGCTCACCCTCACCCTCTTGGATCACATTCACGTTTAATTCTCCTCCGTAGCCTCGGGCGTCTCCTGCGCCGTGAACAGGTTCATGATCAGCAGTACCAAGCGTCCGGGGCCCGGGTTCGAGAACCTGTGGCGCAGATTCCGCGGGACGGTTATTATACTGCCGGAGCCGGCCTTCATCGTCTCCCCGCCGCCCTCGGCCTCACAGGTCCCCGAGATTACGACTGCAACGTGCTCCCGGTCGTGGGCGTGGGCCGCCGTGTGGCCCCCCGGCTTCATGCGGAAGATGCGGCTGGAGAAGCCAACCAGATCAGTCCGTTTCAGCACCGCCCAGACGGAGTTGACCCCGCTGAACCCCTCCTCCTGCTCGTCGACGCCCGGCTCCTCGGATAACTTCCTCACCCTGAGACTCATAGAGACTACCTTGACGAACCCTTTATTGCATCCTCCACATAAGCCTGATCAGTGGCAGCCGATGAGCCTCACAGTAGGGACCAGCGGATGGTACTACGACGAGTGGGTGGGCCCCTTCTACAGGCAGAAGAAGAGGATGCTCACCCAGTACACCAAGGTCTTCAACACCACCGAGGTTAACAGCACATTCTACAGGTACCCCTCCCCCGGGATGGTCCAGGGCTGGTATAGGACGGCCCCTCCGGGCTTCGTCTATGCAGTCAAGCTCCCCCAGATCATCACACACGACAAGTGGCTCCGCCTAAGGCAGGGGGTCGAAGACGACACACTGAGGTTCCTCGACCTGATCCAGCCCCTCGCGGAGAAGCTGGGCCCCATCCTCATCCAGCTCAGGCCCAAGTTCAACTACGACGAGCACGCCGAGACCCTAGAGAGCTACCTGGAGTCCCTCCCCGGCAACTACGAGTGGGCGGTGGAGTTCAGGCACCTCTCATGGATGAGGGACGAGACCTACAGGATCCTGGAGAAGAACGGCGTCGCCTACACCATCGTCGACGAGCCCCTCCTGCCCCCCGAGGTCCACGTCACCACGGACTTTGCATACATCAGGTGGCACGGCCAAGGCGTCAGCCCCTGGTACAACTACAACTACAACCCTGAGGAGCTGGAGCGGTGGATCCCGAAGGTGGCGGAGGTCAGGAGCAAGGCGAGGAGGACCTACGGCTACTTCAACAACCACTTCAGCGCCAACGCCGTGAAGAACGCCGTTGAGATGCTCCAGATGCTGGGCTCGGCTACACAACAACAGGAGGACGCACTCAATAAGATCGTCGAGCACAGGGAGCACGCACACCGCACGGAACACATCCAGACCCTAGATGCCTTCGCAGGTAGGGACGACGGTCTTAGCGTGGCGGATCACCTGATGAGGTTCACGACGGCCTCCCGCCTCGGACGGGCCGAGAAAATCAAGGACGCCGAGCTAAACCTCAGTCTGAACACCGGAAGACGCGTCCAGGCCGATATCCGCAGCTACACCATCGAGATTGATGCCGACGAGAGGACCCTGAGGCACGACTGCGACGACTGGCGGAAGGGTAAGGACCAGAAGAGGATCTGCAAGCACGTGGCCAAGCTCTTCCTGAGCCTCCCTGAGGGCCAGGCGGAGGATCTGCTCACGGAGATGTGGGAGAACAGGGAGAGCTGGCGGTTCCTTTCCTAGAGGCTCATATAAGATTAGGTTCCGTATTCCAATCCGAGTTTCTTGAGGTTGACCTCCACCTTCTTCCTCTGGTGGCCCTTCAGTCCTTTGTCGAAGATGGCCCTCTCAACATCCTCCTT
>JAUVHT010000182.1 GCA_030593155.1 Candidatus Bathyarchaeota archaeon | reverse complement strand
CGGGCTCCGGCAGCCACCTCTACGTCAACATAACAAAGAGGAACCAGACCACCCGGGACGTGCAGCTCCAGCTGGCAGACCTCTTCAACCTCAGACCCCGGAACATAGGCACCGCTGGGCTCAAAGACAAGCACGCCGTGACCACGCAGACGTTCAGCATACTCTTCGAGAGGAAAGACGTGCGCCCCGACGACGCATCGACGCTCATCGAGGGCAGATTGAACGTCAATGTGAACTGGGCCAAGTTCCATGGCAACAAGCTCAGGGCGGGACACCTCATAGGTAACAGGTTCAAAATAATGATCACCGACACACGCATGCCCCCGAGCCAGGCCGCGGAGAGGTCGAGGAGGATAGCCGAAAGGATTCACCTGAAAGGGCTGCCCAACTACTACGGCGAGCAGAGAATCGGGAGAGACGGCGAGAAAGTGCGGGAGGGCCGGGCGATACTTCAGGGGCAGAAGAAGTTCAACGACAGGTGGCTCAGCAAGCTCCTGGTCTCGGTGTACCGGAGCTACCTCTGCAACAGATACATGGCCGAGAGGATGAGGCGCGGCCTCTTCGACAGGCTGCTGCTGGGCGACATAGCGAAGAAACATGAGACGGGCGGCATATTCTGGGTGAACGACCCCATAGTCGAGCAGCCCCGGTACGAAGCCCAGGAGATCAGCTTCACGGCCCCCATATACGGGTACAAGATGTCCCAGGCTCTGGGCGAGGCAGCCCCCCTCGAAGCCGAGATACTCGAAGAGTCAGAGATTTCCCTGGAGACGTTCAGGCGCATGAAGGTAACCGGCACCCGCCGTTTCGGTAGGCTGACGCCCAGGATCGAGGTGACCGAGGCTCCCCGGGGGGTCCAGCTCTCGTTCATGCTTCACAAGGGCGGTTACGCCACAACACTGCTCAGGGAGTTCATGAAGACAGAGCAAGGAACCTAAACCCGTAGACGGGCATCACGAAACGGCGATATCACCCCTTGATACTGGGTTCACTCCACCCCCCGCACCTTTTGCATGATAGGTTTGACCCAGACCCGGTGAAATGTGGAGAAAAACATGGATTGTTGGCCTCGATCAACCAGAATCTGTGGTGCTGGATGAGGGTGAGGACGAGGGCTGTCAAGGTTCCCGTTATAGAATGTGCGACTAAAACCTACGTGAATCTATGTCCCTTCTTCAGAAACTCGCTTTAATTTTCCCGATGAAGCTAAATTAATATTTAAATATTTAGATGTTCCAGAGATCATGACGTTGAGCACGAGTATAATTCTGCCTGACGAGAAGGACCTAGAGTTCAAGGCGAGGCTCTTCAAGGTCGTCGGCGACCCCAACCGCCTGAAGATACTTGAGATACTGAGGGCGGGGGACAGATGCCAGTGCGAGATCATACCCCTCATCGGCCAAAGCCAGCCCACGGTCTCCAGGCACCTCCGGCTCCTGGAGGAGTCGGGGCTGATCGTCTCCTCCAAGGAGGGCACCAAGATATTCTACACGATGGTCGATCCCCACATCTACACCATGATCGACGCCATCGACGAGAACATGATCGAACTGGTGGGCAGGGAGATCGCGAAAAAATATGGGTTGAGCTAGCTCTCAGCCGTCTATTCGAGGGCCTTGAGCAGCTCTGCCTCTGACGGTAGCTTGCCCGAGGTCTTCAGCTCCCCGTCCACGACGAGGGCGGGCGTCAACATGACTCCGTACTCCAATATCTTGGCCATGTCGTAGACGTGGGTGACCTCGGCCTCTAATCCGTGCTTCGCCACGGCGTCTCTCACCATGGCCTCCAGCCTGTGGCATTTGGGGCAGCCCGATCCGAGTACCTCTATCTTCTTCATCTTCATCCTCACACAAGGAACATTCCATACATATAACCCGCGATGATCCCGAAGCCCAGCATGTAGACGGCGTACATGAGGGTTCTCCTCGGCCCGATGATGGTGTTCACCACCAGCAGCGTCTGCAGCGACACACCCGGGTCCACAAGGAGGTAGCTCATCAGGGGTCCCCTGTGCATCCCCATATCGAGGAACATCTTGGCGACGGGGACCTCCACGAGGGTCGGGAAATACGCCACAGTCCCGAAGAGCGCGGCGATCCCATTGGCGACGAGGGTGTTCTGACCCGTTATGTTCGCCACCAGCTGCTGGGGAATCAGGGGCTTCAGGACCCCGGACGCGAAGACCCCCAGCAGCAGCACGGGGAAGATCATCTTCATGAACTCGTAGGTCTCCCGCATCCACGCATCGATCTCCTCTCGGGCATAATACCTGAAGGCGAAGAACGCCGTGATGAGAGAAAAGAAGCCCACCAGGACGAGCTTCGTGGTCAGATCTATGGGCGCCGTGCCGGCGATCATGATGAGTGTGAGCGCCCCGAAGAAGAGTGCGGTCTCGCGGGTCTTCCTCCCCGCCGACTCTTCCGCCTTCACGGTTGCGAACCCCTTCCTAGCCTCAGGGTCAGCCACCTCCCTGAACGTGAGCTCCATCGCCAAGCCGATCGCGACAGCCATGACTATCGAGATCCCCAGTTTGATCACTG
>JAUVHT010000157.1 GCA_030593155.1 Candidatus Bathyarchaeota archaeon | reverse complement strand
GAGCTGGGGGAGGCCGTGAGGAACTTCGACGAGGAGCTCTCCAGGAGCCTAGCTGAGAGAGCAGTGGAGATGGACATCGACCCGGTCGAGGCGTTAGAGGAGGGTCTAACGAAGGCCCTGAGGGAGGTGGGCGACAGGTTCGGGCGTGGGGACGCCTTCATCACAGAGCTCATCGCCGCGGCACAGGCCATGGAGGCGGGGGCTGTGGTCCTCAACGATGAGATCGCCAGACGGGGCGCGAGCCGGAGGGCTATCGGGAGGTTCCTCATAGGCACCGTGGAGGGGGATATCCACAGCATAGGGAAGAACATCGTGGCCACCATGCTGAGCGCTGCCGGCTTCGAGGTCATCGACATAGGGGTCGATGTGACGACGGAGACCTTCGTCGAGAAGGTTGGGGATCTGAAGCCCGACATCCTCGGCCTGAGCGCTCTCATGACCACCACCATGACGAAGCAGAGAGACGTCATCGAGGCGCTGCGCGCCGCTGATCTCAGGGAGGATGTGAAGGTGATAGTCGGCGGAGCCCCGGTCACCGAGGACTGGGTCGAGGAGATTGGCGCGGACGCTTGTGGCCTGGATGCGGGCAGCGCGGTGCAGACCGCTCTCGGTCTAATGGAGGTTAAGTAAAGTCTTGGTCATGCTGAGCCTCCTCGGAAGAGGCAAGGTCGATTCCATTCATAACGCCTCAATTGAGATTCTGGAGAAGGTCGGGGTGATGGTGAAGAACCAGGCGGCCCTAGAACTATTGAAAGTGGCTGGCTGCGTTGTCGAGGACAATAATGTCCTGATGCCACAGGGTCTCGTGGAGGAGTCACTGAAGACAGTACCTTCTTCGTTCGAACTCCACTCCAGGGAGGGGGACACTCAGCACATTATTGGCGGCGACAACGTCATCTACAATCCGGGATCCGCGGTCATCTACTTCATCGACAGGGATACAGGGGAGATGCGGAGGGCTCTGACTCGAGACCTCGTCCAGCTGGTCAGGCTGGTCGACGCGTTGGAGTATGTCCACGCTCAGAGCACGGCCATCGTCCCCGCCGATGTTTCAGAGGCCATCTCAGACCTTTACAGGCTCTACATCATCCTGAAGAACTCGCCGAAGCCGATTGTGACAGGGGCCTTCACCAAGGAGGGGCTCATAGACATGAAGAGGATGCTGGAGGCCGTCGTCGGCGGCCCAGAGGAGCTTGCCAATGCGCCGAGGGCCATCTTCGACGCCTGCCCTTCGTCGCCCCTCATGTGGAGCGATATCACCTGCCAGAACCTCATCGACTGCGCCAAGTACGGCATCCCAGCCGAGATCATACCAGCGCCACAGATGGGAGCCACCAGCCCCGTCTCCATCGCCGGAACCCTCGTCCAGTCCAACGCCGAATTCCTCAGCGGCGTCGTAATATCGCAAACGGTGGAGTCTGGAGCCCCCATCATATACGGAGGCTCCCCCGTTGCCTTCGACATGAGATACTGCACGACCCGCGGTGGAGCTGTCGAGTCGGTGATCGCGGCCTGCGCCGCCGCCGAGATCGGGAAGAACTATGGAGTACCCACCCACGCCTACCTAGGGCTGAGCGACTCGAAAGTGGTGGACGCCCAGAGCGGCTTCGAGTCGGGGCTGGGCATCTTCCTCGCAGCCCTAACCCGTGTCAACATCGTCTCAGGCCCGGGGATGCTCGCCTGCGAGAACTGCCAGTCCCTGGAGAAGCTAGTCATCGATAACGAGATCTGCGGCATGGCTTACAGGCTCGTTGATGGCGTTTCCCTAGAGGGCCTAGCACTGGCCACAGACATCATAGCAAAGGTCGGTCCCGGCGGCCACTTCCTCGCAGAGAAGCACACACGGGAGAACCTGATGAGGGAGCAGTTCATGCCGTCGGATGTCGTCTGCAGGCTGACTCCCAACTCCTGGAGGAAGAGCGGCTCGAAGAACAGCGTCGACCGAGCTAAGGAGACGGTTGACAAACTGCTGACGGATCATGTCCCAAAGCCTCTACCGCTAGACGCCGAGGAACGCCTAGACCAGGTCTTCAAGGAAATCCTTGCGAGGCACGGGCTTCCACAGCCCCCAGCCGCTTCGAAAGGCTGAGGGGTTAGGGGAAACTGTGAAAAGAGGGTTGGAACCATAATCCCGCGCGCGCATTTTATCCTCTCAATTTCAGTCCACTCTCTGCTTCAGGAATCTGAGTCTAATTAATATCAGTCTGAGAAAGCCAATGAGCACATGTCAGAAACATTCACCTGTAGGAGATGTGGACGTATAGTATTTTCAGGGAGATATGGGGGAGAGGGTAGTACAAAGTACTGGAGTATGAAGAAGCTACAGTTATGTTCCGAATGCCTCCGCTGAGAGCTGTTTCAGTAGATATCCATAATCCTACACCCTTTCTTCCCCCCATACTCTTTTCTACACTAGAATCAGCATCTGAGTGGTTTCAAGAAAAAAGATGGGGGAGTTTGTCTTCGTTAGGGTTCGATTGGGATTCATCTGTTCAAGTTACTGAATAACACTTCAACTCAATTTTGCCTGTGGCTGGATAAACTGTTCCGAGTCCCCATATTTGTATAGCGTTCAGGTGAGCGTATTCTGGATGCGAGGAAAATAGTGTGATATTTTCTGCAATTTTTAAAGTTCCATCTTCTTGTGGGATACTGACTCCATCAGCTGCGAAAGAAATGTTCTTCCCATCTACAGTGGTGATAGTAACTTTTACATCTAATTGCATACGTCCATCAGCCCTTACATATAGATAATCTACACCTGTTGCAGTACCCTCGAATTCAGGACCACTAACTACTCCTGTCACGCCCACGTTTGCACGGAATCCTTCTTTGGGTATTTCCAGCTTGCCTTGAAGCAATGCCTCGAAAGAAGAACCGAATTCTTCGACACTAGTAATATCATATTTTATTTCAAAGAGTGGTTTTTTATCCATAGTCGATCACTT
>JAUVHT010000097.1 GCA_030593155.1 Candidatus Bathyarchaeota archaeon | reverse complement strand
CTCGACCTGAAGAACGGAGTATCGAAAGCGGTCATAAAACTCCTTGAGCCGGTGGCTGAATACTTCGAGAAGAAGCCGGAGAACCTCGAGAAGATGAGGCGGCTGACGATCACGAGATGAAAACTTGGCCTCAGAAGCCGGCCAGCCGGCCCATCTTCTCGGCCATCTCCACCAGCCTGCAGGAGTATCCCCACTCGTTGTCGTACCACGCCAGGACCTTCACGAGGCTCCCGTTCGCCATAGTCGACGGGCCATCGATGACGGCGGAGTACGGGCTGTGGATGTAGTCGCACGAGACCAGGGGCTCGTCCGTGTAGTCCAGGATGCCCTTCAGACCCTCCTCGGCGGCCTGCCTGAAGGCGTCGTTTATCTCGTCCACACCGGCTTTCTTTTTCAGTACTCCGACAAAGTCCACAATCGAGCCAGTGGGGACGGGGACCCTAATCGCAAGACCGTCGAGCCTGCCCTTGAGCTCGGGTATCACCACCCCCGTGGCCGTGGTCGCCCCCGACGTGGTGGGGATGATGCTTAGGGCGGCGGCCCTCGCCCTCCGGAGGTCCTTGTGGGCCCTGTCGAGGATGTTCTGGTCGTTGGTGTAGGCGTGGACCGTCGTCATGTACCCTGACTCGACGCCGAAGCAGTCGTTCAGGACCTTCACCACCGGAGCTATGCAGTTCGTCGTGCAGGAGGCGTTGGAGACTATGTTGTGCCTCTCGTGGTCGTATCCGTCGTCGTTCACGCCCATGACGACGGTGATGTCAGGATCCTTAGCGGGAGCCGAGATGAGCACCTTCTCCGCCCCCGCCTCCAGGTGCTTCGAGGCGCCATCCCTGTCCCTGAATCTCCCAGAGGACTCAATGACCAGGTACACACCCCGCTTCTTCCAGGGGAGCATCTCCGGGTCAGACTCGTACAGGACCTTCAACTCCTTCCCGTCGACTATTATGGCATCCCCCTCGACCTCGACACTGAAGGGAAGCTTCCCGTGGACGCTGTCGTACCGCAGGAGGTGCGCCAGGGTACTCGCGTCCCCCCTGTTGATCGCCACGAAATCGAGGTCTAGCCCATTCTCGAGGGCCGCCCTGTAGGCCAAGCGGCCGGTCCTTCCGAACCCGTTTATCCCAACCTTGACTCCCATCCTCAAGCCTCCACTATGGAGATGGTCGAAGCATAATAAGAATGGCTTGGCCTTCGGGAAGGTTTTTATTGAGGGGCTGTGGCTTTAACCCAGGGTGCGAAAGGCATCCTATCACTCTCACCGCAGGGCGATTGGCGGGCTCCTCAAAGATCGGAGCGTCGTCACCCTCATATTCACGAAGGGTTTGATTCTGTCATACCCAGGTGAACTCTAGGAGGATAAGAGTCACCTGCGACAAGGGTGAAACAAATGAATAGATGTGTGAACGTATGGGTTCAAAGGAAAAGTCTAGTTCGAAGTACATCATCGAGGCCAGCTTCGTCGTGGACGGCGTCGTGGAGAGGCACGATGTCATCGGCGCCATCTTCGGCCAGACCGAAGGCCTCTTCCCCAAAGAGTTCGAACTCCGGGAGCTACAAAAGTCGGGGAAGATAGGTCGTATAGACATCACCCTAAAGTCTGAGAAGGACAGGACCGAGGGGAAGATCCTCGCCCCTTCCAGCTTGGACAGGGCGGAGACAGCCATCATAGCCGCGGCCATTGAGACCGTGGACAGGGTGGGCCCCTGTGAGGCGAAGATGTCCATCGATAAGATCTCCGATGTCCGGGTTGACAAGCGGGAGAAGATCCTGAAGCGGGCGAAGGAGCTGATGAGGGACTGGGTGGTGAAGGAGGGGCAGGACATCGAGAAGCTCCTCACCGAGGTCTCCAGAGCGGACAAGAGGGTCAAACCGGTCCACTACGGCCGGGAGAAGCTGACGGCGTCCCCCGACATCTCCAAGATGAATAAGATCCTCTTGGTGGAGGGGCGGGCCGACGTGATCAACCTACTGAAGGCGGGTTACGGCGGGATCATCGCTCTGGAGGGGGTGAAGGTTCCCAAGACCATCATCAACCTGGTGAAGAAGAAGGAGGTGACGGCGTTCTTGGACGGTGACAGGGGCGGTGACCTGATCCTGAAGGAGTTGCTCCAGGTGGCGAAGCCGAAGTATGTGGCGCGGGCGCCGCGGGGTAAGGAGGTCGAGGAGCTGGAGGCTGGGGAGATCGATGCTGCGCTGGCGCGGAAGGTTCCCATCGTGGAGGTGGAGGGCCTGGGGGCGCTGGCGGAGTTGGCCAAGGAGCTTGAGGGGACCTTGGAGGCTGTGCTGCTGAAGAAGGACGGCGGCCGTCTCGGGCGGGTTCCCGTGAGCGAGCTGGTGGAGAAGCTGCGGAAGCAGAAGGGGGTGGACGTCGTGGTGTTTGACGGCATCGTGACCGGCCGGCTGGTGGACGCCGCCGTTGAGACCGGGATCGGCACCCTTGTGGGTGAGCGCCTCGGCAATGGCGTGAAGCCTCCCTCAGGCCTCAGCGTGAAGGTTTTCAGGGACCTCTAGCGAGTTTCTAACCTTTTTTTAATTTCTTGTTAGTGTGGCCAGTTTGGTCTCTGCCTCCATGGGGTCAGTTCCGGGTGCGGCGTCTCAGGGCGGGCCTGGTTCGGGCGAGGCGATGGTAGGTGTCTCCGAAGCTCTCTTCCGGGGTGAGGGTGTGCTTGATGTAGACGCCGGTTCTGCCTATTTTCTGGCGGCGGCGGAGGGTCCTGACTCTGCCTTGGACTGTGGCGGTGCTGATGTTGAGGGTTTTGGCGACGGTTCCCTCTCGGCCTTGGATGGGGGTCTCGGTGTGGCCGTTGGGGGTGGGCTGGATGAGGTTGAGGTGTTTGTTTACGCCTGGGACCCGGGTGTTTTCCTGGATCTGGTGGTGGGTGATGGATCCTGCGAAGCCGTAGAATTCTCGTTCCCGGGTTTTCAGGGGGACGAGGGGGAAGCTGTAGCTGCGGTTGTCGGTGATGTGGATGTAGCCCTTGGCGGCGTAGGCGGGGGTGGCTTGGAT
Source organism: Candidatus Bathyarchaeota archaeon (assembly GCA_030593155.1). The sequence goes on along the minus strand of JAUVHT010000097.1, from coordinate 1,190 downwards.
GATCTCGCGGTGGGTGGGGTGGATGCCTTGGGCTTCCATGAGGGTTTGGAGGAAGGTGGGTGCGGGGGGGTTGGGGGTGTATATGTCGATGTCGCTGGTGTGGGTGACGTCTCCTCTGGCTATGCTTCCGTAGGCTAGGGCCTGGATGTGGCGGTCGGTGAGGGGTCGCATGAGTGTTAGGGCTTCCTGTCGGAGGGTTTCGAGGAGTTTCCATCTCTCCTGGGTGTAGTGGATCTCTGTTTTGTCTGTCGTCGTGTGTTCCTCAAACTATATTTATGGGGGTCTGGGGCTTATTAGTGCAGCCTGTCTGGGGGTCTGTGGGTTGGATCTGAGCGCGTATTACAGCCTCGCTTTGATCGTGGCGGGGTGGTTCGTGTTCTATTTCCTAGCCGTGGCCCTGAAGCTTGAGAGGTTTGGGGTGGATCTCCACCCGTTGTATGCGATGTTTAAGTCGACGAGGTTGAATGCTTTTCTGGTGAGGCTGGGGGGGTGGAATCCGGGTTTGTGGAGGGTGGTGGGGAATATCGGGGTGGCTTTGTTCTTCGGTCAGGTGGTGTTCATGTCTCATTTGTTGCTGAAGAATTTGTACAGGTTCTTTTATGTGCCTTCTCTGGCTTCTCCTGTGATGCCTTTGATTCCGGGGGTGACTATCCGGTTTTCTAGTCTTCCGTGGTTCTTTGCGGCTGCTGGGGTGGTGATCTTGTTCCATGAGCTGGCTCACGGTGTGATGTGTGTGGTGGAGGGGATACCTGTGAAGTCTGCGGCGGTGCTGGTGGCTGTGCTGACGTTTGGGGGGGCGGTGGAGCCTGATGAGGAGGCGATGGAGGCTGCGGGGTTGATGTCTAAGCTGCGGGTGTTGGCGGCGGGGTCCTTGGTGAATCTGGTGATGGGGCTTCTGTTGATAGTGGTGTTCTACTTTGTTGGGGGTGGGCTGCCGGCGTGGCTGGGTGTGTTCCTGAACTGGCTATACTTCCTGTCGATTAACCTGGCGCTTGTGAATATGCTGCCCGTGTATCCGTTGGATGGGGGGCAGATGGTGAGGAGCTTCTTGGCGACGAGGCCGGGGTGGGGGAGCGCCGTGGAGCGGGTGACTATGTACGGGTTCTTGGCGTTGATTGGGGGGAACCTGGTGTTGAGCCTGATCCGGTTTGGTTTGGTGCCGTTGTAGCGGGTTGCGCAGTGTTTTTATC
>JAUVHT010000026.1 GCA_030593155.1 Candidatus Bathyarchaeota archaeon | reverse complement strand
AGCCGGGGCCACCCAGGGCGCCATCCATAGAGCTGGCCCGGGTGGTGGACCGAGGGCTGAGGTCCGCGAAGATCCTAGAGTTCGACAAGCTGGTCCTCATCGAGGGCAGCAAAGTATACCTGGTCTTCGTCGACCTGTATGTGCTCAGCTACGACGGCAACCTAATAGACGCCTCCGCCCTCGCCGCCATCGCGGCTCTGAGGACCGCCAAAAGGCCCGTCTACAATGTGAAAGACGGCAAGATCGAGCCCACCAACAAGACGAAGGCCCTGAAGATACGAAAAGAACCCCTGGCCGTCACCATGGCGAAGATAGGCGACAGCCTTATCGTCGACCCCACGGCCGACGAGGAGGAGGTCATGGATGCGAGGCTGACAATCTCGTTAGATGAGGATGGAAACGTCTGCACCCTCCAGAAAGCAGGAACAGAAGGGTTCACCTTGGACGAGATAAAGAAAGCGTTGAACCTCGCCAAGGATAAGGCGGCCGAGCTCAGGGAGAAGCTGACGGAGAACGAGTGATGCCGAAGAAGAAAAAAACCTTCGGCCTCAGGCTGAGAACCCGGGGCGGAACGTCCGTCAGGAAGCAGTGGACCCGCATAACCATGGCCAAGAGGAGCAAGCACAAGTGCCCCCGCTGCTCGATTCCGGCCGTGAAGCGGGACAGCGTCGGAGTCTGGGAGTGCTCCAAGTGCGGATACAGGTTCGCCGGCGGCGCCTACATGCCCTCCACGAGGATAGGCCAGGCCTCCCAGCGGATCCGCTGAACCTCCAATTTTTTATTCCACTTTTATCGAATTATCAACCGAGGCAACGCTGATGGTAAGCTTAGATCCATCAACATCAGTTCACGCAGTGGTCACGATTGATGTGCCCGGAGACCTCGTGGGCGCGATTGAGGGCTCACTCGTCCCCGAAATTGAGCAGCCCACATCAGAGAGGTCCGTGGTCGAGGTATCCACGGAGGAGGGCAAGCTCATAATACGCTTCGAGGCGTCGGACATAGCCGCTCTGAGGGCCGCCATCAACAGCTATCTGCGCTGGGTGGGCGCAATCCTCGATGTCGTCGCCTCCATCGAATGAAAGCTTCCTCCTCGAATCAATAAGTATAAACCTAGGTTTGTAATGGTACATGAGGAATAGTTATGTCCAATGTTGGCCAGCTTCCACCCAACATCCAGGAGAAGATCAGCCGTCTCCAGCAGCTCCAGAACACGCTGCAGCAGCTGATACTGCAGAAACAGCGCCTGGACCTGGAGAGGAACGAGTCAGAGCGGGCGTTGAAGACCCTGGATGATGTCACATCGGAGACGAAGGTGTACAAGTCCGCAGGGGCCATCCTCGTCGAGAAGGACAGGGACGACGTCGTCAAGGAGCTGAAGGAGCGCCTGGAATTCCTGGAGATGCGCTCCAAGGTCCTCACCAAGCAGGAGGGCAACACCAGGGAGAGGCTCACCAGCATCCAGGAGAGCCTCCAGAAGGAGCTGAACCTGGGGTCAAACACTAGGGGTCCCTGAGTCTGGGAGGCGCCTCCTCAGAGAGTCCAGGAAGCCTTTCTGCCCGCCTTTCGCCGCCCTCTCCATCATCTGCCTCCTGATGTCATCGCTCTTCTTCAGGGGAGCCGTGTCGACCCCCAGTTTGAACATCTTGTTGAGCACCTCAATAGCCGCCGCAGCCCCACCGTAGTCTATGGTCTGAGCCTGTGCGGTAGGGACGAAGAGGGTCACCCACGATATCCCTTCGTTCATGGATTCTTCAAGCATGACGGCGTTTATCCCGGAGACCCCTCCCTCGACGGTCGGCTGGACGCCATACTTCGTCAGGTTTGTCTTGGGGGTACTGTAGCCGAAGATGGGCCTCTTGTCGCCCACGGGTCCGAAGGGCATCCCCTCGATGGAGACGATCTTCCTGACGCCCTTCTCCTTGAGCCATTCCATGACTTTGAGGCCTATGGCCCAGGCGTTCTCGGGGGCGATCAGCGCCTCTGACATCACGAAAAGTAACTCATCCTTATCGTCGCCGTAGATCCTGAAGACGGGCGTGGGGGTCCCGCCGATCAGGAGCATCATAGGTGGGATCAGGTGGGATTTGACATGGGCCCGCTGGGCGAACCCCTTGATCCTTACCACGTACATCAGAGCAGTGTTTCCAATGTAGCCGGGGCCGGTGAACCCTATGATCACCGTGGGCTTGTTATTCTTGACAGGGCTTACCTCGACAATATCGACCTTGTCAGACATGTGGATTCCGGGATAGAATTGGGGGGCTGGGTTTAAAAAATCGCCCGTATGCGCCGTCAAGGTTAATTCCTCCTAGACATAATATGCGTCTGAGTTGACCGTCACGGCCAACGAACTGGAACGACTTAAGGAGCTCCTGAGAGGCAGAGTCCTTATTCTCTGCCACCATAACGCCGATCCCGATGCTGTTTGCGCCGCCTATGGGGTCTCGGATCTCGCGAAGGCTCTGGATCCGTCTGTTGATGCCCTCATCGTTTTGCCGGGGGGGGCCAGCCGCCTCTCGAGGGCGATCATGGAGGAAATAGGCATAGAGGTTTCAGAGGCTCTCTCCCTCGATGGAGCCGATGCGATCGTGGTCGTCGACACAGCCACTCTGAACCAGCTGGAAGAGCTAGGTGAGGCGGTGGCGTCCGCTGTCGTACCGAAAGTATTCATTGACCATCACGCCCCCCATCAGACCGTCGCTGCGATAGCCACATGCCACATCGTAGACGAGTCCGCATCCTCCACCTGTGAGATCGTCCACAATCTCTACGAGGGGTTCGGCGTCACTCCTCCACCCGACGTAGCCCGGGCCCTCCTCGTCGGGATCGCCTATGACTCTAGGCATTTCTCCTTGGGGACGTCGCAGACGCTGAGATCCGCCTCCAAACTCCTCGAGATCGAGGGTCCCCTTGAGGGTATCCTGTCCATGCTGGTCTCGGATAGCAGCCGCTCGGAGAAAATTGCCAGGCTGAAGGCGGCTCAGAGGATGGAGCTCCACGATGTTCATGGATGGGCCATCGCCGTCTCCCGCCTGAGCTCTTTCCAGGCTTCGGCTGCCAGGGCTCTGATCCGGCTGGGGGCCGACGTCTCGATAGTGGCCGGGAAGGACAAGAAGGAACTGAGGGTGAGCCTGAGGGCCACAGACCGGTTTTATCGGGAGACGGGCGTCCATCTCGGGGGCGACGTTGCCCAGATCCTCGGCAAGGAGTTCAGGGGGGCGGGGAGCGGCCATCCGACGGCTGCGGGCGTGAATTGTAGAGGAGACCTCGATGCACTCCTGAAGAGGGCCGTTAGCATCATATCTTCGAATCTGAAGGAATGACGGTACATCTCTGCGCGCTCAATGGCCTAAGTCTCTGAGGGCACATACTATAGATATAACTAATATATTGGAAGCTATCCTTTTTAACGGAATTCAAGGTCAAAAAGGTGGAGACCCTTGGGCATCGTCGAGATCAGAGACCTGCACTACTCGTATCCCAACGCCAGAGCCCAGGCCCTGAGAGGCGTAGACCTCACCGTCGACGAGGGTGAGTTCATCCTCCTAACCGGTCCCAGCGGCTGCGGCAAGACCACCTTCTGCAGATGCCTTAACGGCCTCATCCCCCACTTCTACCACGGAGAACTCGAAGGAGAAATCACGGTCACAGGCCTCTCCACAAGGGAGAACTCGACGGCGAAACTGGCCCAGAACGTAGGCCTCATATTCCAGAACCCGGACAACCAGATATTCGCCCTCACCGTCGAGAAGGACGTGGCATTCGGCCTCGAAAACCTCGGCATCCCAAAAGAACTGATGCTCGAGGCCATCGACTGGGCCCTGGAAAAAACCGGGATAAGCCACCTGAGGGAGAGGGGCACCCATGAGCTCTCGGGGGGGCAGAAACAGAGGCTCTCAATAGCCTCCATCCTAGCCATGAGGCCTAAACTCCTGGTTCTTGACGAGCCCACCTCCTTCCTGGATCCCCTGGGGGCCATCCGCATATTCAAGGTGCTGGAGGCTCTGAACAGGGATCATGGCATAACCATCATACTGATAGAGCACCGGGTCGACCTCGCATCGCAATATGTAGACAGGGTGATCCTAGTTTCAGACGGTCGGATCCTGAGGACAGGCACCCCAGAGGAAGTCTTCACGCTGGAAGAGACCCGGCTGACGGGAGTCGGCATCCCCAAGATCCTAGAACTCTCCAAGCGGCTGAACCAGAGGGGTCTTGCTTTCGAGCCGCTCCCCCTCTCCCCTGACTCCTTCATTGAGCAGCTGGAGAGGAACATCCCGCCGATGGATGTCAGACGCGTTAAAAAGACGGTCGTCCAGGACCTGGAGGGGTTCACGGGGGAGCACAATATGAGCCCCATCATCCGGGTGGAGGACGTCTCTTACACCTACCCGAGCGGAGTCCAGGCCCTCAACGGCGTCTCCCTAACCATCCACAAAGGGGAGTTCGTCGCCATCATGGGAGAGAACGGCGCAGGGAAGACAACCCTGGTTAAACATTTCAACGGCCTCCTCAGGCCCCAGGAAGGTCGAATAATGGTCGACGGCGTAGACGTTTCCCAGGTAAGCGTCGCCTCCCTCTCCCGGAAGGTGGGGCTGGTCTTCCAGAACCCGGACGACCAGCTCTTCTCAGAGAACGTGGAATCCGAGATCAGCTTCGCCCTGAACAACTTCGGCTTCGAGAAGGAAGTGGTCGAGAAGAGGGTGGACTGGGCCCTCAACCTCCTCAACCTCGAACAATACCGGAAGTCGAGCCCATTCATCCTGAGCGGAGGGGAGCGGAAGAGGGTGGCCCTCGCCTCAGTCCTGGCGTGGGATCCCGAGATAGTGGTCCTCGACGAGCCAACCATAGGCCAGGACTACGCACAGAAGGAGCTGCTCCGGCACTTCCTCATGCAGCTGAGGACCCAGGGGAAGACCACCATCATAGTCACCCACGACGTGGAGTTCGTGGCCGAGTGCAAGCCCAGGATAGTCCTCATGGCCGACGGCGGTATCACCGCGGACGGGTCCACGAAGGAGATAATGACCGACGCAGAGGCTATGGAGAGGGCGTCCGTCTCGCCCCCCGAGATAACTAAGATTTTCTCCAGGCTCTCCCACCACGGCCTCCCCGGGGACGTGCTCGGAGTCGACGAAGCCGTCGATATGCTGATGCGCCTCAAGGAGGCCGGGCCATGAGCCTTCTGGAAGGGCTGAGGTTCAGCCGGGGAGACTCCCCCATCCACAACCTCGATCCCAGGGTAAAGGTCCTCATGACCCTGGCGCTGTTCGTATCCGCCGTCATATTCATCCAGCTCATACCCCTCATTGCAATCTTCATCGTGCAGATCCCCCTCGTCATCATCGCCAAGATCGAGAGAGAGTGGGCCAAGAGTCTGAAAGGAGGGCTGTTCCTTGCCACGATAATCTTCGTGACCAATATCGTGTCCTTCTACTTCTTCAGGGGAGGGACCCTGACGACGGAGAACGTCGAGTACGCCCTCTCCCTCACAGTGCGGTTCTTGGTCTTGATCACATCCTTCTCCATCTTCTTCCTGACGACATCGCCGGACAAGCTGAGTTTGGCCTTGGAGAAGGCGCGTGTCCCCTTCGAGTTTAACTTCGCCTTCATCACCGCCATCAGGTTCGTTCCAGTCCTGGCCGACGAAGCCCAGTCCATCATGGACGCCCAGAGATCAAGGGGCCTGGAGCTCGACAAGGGTAACTTCCTCGCCAGGATCCAGAAATACATCCCAATCCTCCTCCCGCTGATAATAAACTCGATTAGACGGAGCCTCGAACTCGCCGAAGCCATGGAGTCCCGGGCCTTCGGGGCCTCCAGCACCCGGACAAACCTCTACGAGCTCAAGATGGACCGAAAAGATTTCACAGTCATGGCGCTTTCCCTCATCGCACTGGTGCTTGCCATATACGTGAGGTTTTATCTTCCCCCCTTCGGCCCCCTTCTCCCCCCTGCGACTTTGATATAATTATAATACAAACTGAGCGATCCCATAAGGTTTAAATAATTACTGTTTAGATATAAGCCGATTCAGTATATAGAATAATGGTGGACGCGATGGAACCTAGGAAAGTGCAAAAAGTCGGATACTCTACGCTATCTGTCTCCCTCCCTATGAAATGGACGAAGAAGACAGGCGTCCAGAAGGGAGATCTGATCTTCATATCCGAGGAGAGCGACGGGGCTCTCAGGTTGACCGTGAAGCCTGGAAAAGGCGAGAACAACGTGATGTATGTGGTGAACGTGGACAACTGCGACAACACAAAGGTTCTCGCGAGGGTCATCGTGGGAAACTACGTCCTGGGGAGGAGCATGATAAAGGTGGAGTCGAGCCGGAGACTGATGAGGGAGCAGATCCAGAGCATCAGGGAGGTGACCCAGAGGCTCTTGGGCATCGGGATCATTGAGGAGTCCGACCGCCACCTCCTGCTCCAGTGCTCGATAGACCCGCACAACTTCCCCCTCCAGACCGTGATCCGCCGCCTATACATGATAACCTCCATCATGTTCAAGGAGGCCTTAGACAGCCTCTTGGATGGGGATTTAGAGCTGGCGAAAGACGCGATAACCCGCGAGTACGAGGCCGACACGATATACTGGCTCCTGGCCCGCCTCCTCGCGTCGGCACAACAGTCCAGGTTGATCTCCGAAGGCATCGGCATAAAAGACCCCATGGACATCGTCCAGTACAGCATAATTGCATGGTACCTCGAGATGATCGGGGACAGGGTGACCAACATCGCAGAGAACATCATCAAGCTCCAGCCCATCCGTAAGGAGAGTGACGACGCCCTCATCGACAGACTCACCCAGATCGGGATGATCGCCTTCACCATGTTCGACAAGGCCGTCAAGAGCATCTTTGACCGGAACATAACTATAGCCAGCGACACCGTGGATCTCTACGAGACGATAGAGCACGAGGAGGCTAACCTCGCGAAGAAGTTCCAGAACGGGAGCAGTGTAGACTTCACTGCCGCCGTCAGCCAGATCGCATGGGATCTGAAGATCGTGGCCGAACACAGCTCCGCCATCGCAGAGATCGCCATCGACAACGTGCTCACAGGCGAGAATGAAATATGCAAGATCGCCGACGTTGTAACCACGGAAAGTAACTAGTCCAATTATTATCTCTTTTTGAAAGAACCTTTTCTCGCCACGTTAATTGCGAAAAGACCGTCAAACTAAGGTTCATACTCATCTAATTTATATAAGTTTTGGATATAAAATATATACTGATAAATATTGTGATCCGGAAAAATATGGGATACGATGAGCCGGCGTCTCATCAGAAATATAAAAATAATCGATGCGTAGCTTTGGTATAGAACGACGATGAGCTTCGTGAAGGAGGTCTCAAAATGGATTCTTTCCGGAATAAATGGAGTCATCCAGTCCATAGACGATAAAGAGATAAACCGCATGGTCGAGGTAATCCTCGAAGCTCGGGAGAACAAGATACTTCTCCTCGGGACCGGGAGGAGCGGCTTCGTCGGCAGAGCCTTCGCCCTCCGCCTCATGCATCTCGGCTTCAACGTCTATGTGAGCGGCGAGACAATCACCCCCGCCCTGACGCGGGAAGACCTTGTGCTGGCCATCTCCGGATCCGGAACCACAACGACCGTAGTAGCCCAGGCTGAGGTCTCCAAGGGCGTTGGCTCCAAGGTAGTCGCCGTCACGTCCCATCACGACTCCTCCCTGGCCCGCTTAGCCGACGAGGTTATAATCGTGAAAGGCAGGACCAAGATAGACCAAGACTTCGACTACGAAAGGCGGCAGATCACCGGAGAGTATGACAACGCCCCCCTTGGGACCATGTTCGAGCTCTCGGTCATGGTCTTCCTGGACTCAGTGATCGCATACCTGATGCAAAAACTCGGCGTCACAGAGATAGAGCTTAGGAAGAGGCATGCTAACGCTGAGTGAGTCACCCCCACCAATACAGGAACTATCGGCCAAGAATGGGGTTCGGAATTAAAAATCTTGCCTTCCAGTGAACCTATTTAAAAATAGATAAACTCGGAATTATTTATTATTCTGTGGCAGTCTTAACGAGACCTTGAGTAGAGCATCGATAAGTCTCGAAGCCTTTGAAGTTTCAGCCTTTCTTCAGAACTATCGTGATCGTGCTCACGTTCCGCTTCTGTCCTTCGTGACCTTCCAGCTCTTCAGTCCCGATCTCTATGTTCTCAACGGTGAGGTCGTTCAGGAATCGGTTTCTGGTGACCTCTGCCACGTCGACTGCGGAGCTTATTGCCCGCCCCCTCGCCTTCAACTCGACCGTGTCGTCGTTGCTCTGGAGAGAACTGAGGACAGCCAGGCAATAGTTCATGATCGGCTTGCTACCAATGTATACGACGTTTTTGTCAGACATTGCAAACTCAACAATTGACGGTGAATTATTAAAGCCTTTGGTGTCTGGCACAAGTGAAACAAGGGTTAAGCCACGAATAAGATGGTTTCTGACTCATCACAGCATCTTGCGGATGCCCCATGGTCAGGGAGAGACGAGATGACAAGCCTTATATTGAACACTGTATCTTCTTCGCTCGCTAAACACGAGTAGAGCTAAAATGTCTACACATGAAGAAAAAGACGCCGAAATGATTAAAGTTGGAGATCTTAACTCTTATTCACGTAGGGTCTACACCGTTGTGAAAGTCATGTCGAAAACGGAGGTTCGCGAAGTGACCTCTAGGAAGGACATGTCCACTCACCGGGTCGCCGAAGCTCTGGTGGGCGACGATTCGGGGAGCATCTATCTGACTCTCTGGGATGACGTATTGGACGAGGTCGAGGAAGGCATGATAATGAACATAAAGGACGCTTATGTCAACCTTTTCAGGGGGTCGATGCGTCTCAACCTTGGCCGATACGGTAGCTACGAAACTCTTGAGGAGGCACCCTTCGAGGATGTCAACCTGGACAACAACCTCTCGAGCAAGGTCTTCGAGCAGCAGAGTGGAGGCTACGGCCGCCAGAGATCCAGGGGCTACGGTCAAAGGAGATACTAGTTTCCAAGGTCTTTAACCCATTTTTCCATTTCTTTTTCAGAACATCCAAATCAAGTGGTTTCCATAATCTTAAAGACGGAATCCCGACATGGACATATGAAGCAACATGGATTATCCATACAAGAGCAAGGTTTTGGACCG
>JAUVHT010000067.1 GCA_030593155.1 Candidatus Bathyarchaeota archaeon | reverse complement strand
CCACTATGTGATCGACGGCGTTGCGCCTCCTTGTGGCCTCCATGATGAGGCGGAAGGCCTGCCGCAGGACTGACTCGTCCCTGATTCCGAGCTGCCTAGCTGTCCTCCTCAGGGCGAGTCTCCCGTTTATCCGTCTCAGCTCCATCCAGCTCAGGGCCTCAATGGCCAGGGCCAAGACCTCCCGCCGCACGCCAAACCCCTCCTCACAGAACACTCCAGGCGGATAATGAGACATGGATAATTGAGAAGCTGGGAAGATAAAGGATGCCACTGAGCCCTAAACTCACCGATCACATTCGAAAGAATACTAAGGAGGGAGCCCCAAAGGTTACCTGGGATGAGCGAACGCTATCTGGTCTTCACCGGTAGGCCCAATTCGGGGAAGAGCAGCATCATCAGGAAGATCACGGGTCTGGAGACCAAGTCGGGAAAGCGTCCGGGCACCACCAGGCGGGTCTCGGTCTACCCCCTGGACCGGGGCCTCTCCCTCGTAGATATGCCCGGATACGGGAGGATCACGGGGGCGTCCAGGGGCTTCGTGGGCAATGTGAAGGATGAGATCCTAGAGTTCATCGAGTCCCGGGGGAAGGACATCGCCCTTGCCGTCCACGTCCTAGATCTCTCAACTTTCCTGGAGATCACCTGGAGGATGGAGAAGAAGGGACTGATCCCCCTGGACCTAGAGATGATCCAGTTCCTGAAAGAGAGCACAGGAGAACTACCTCTGGTTGCAGCCAACAAGATAGATAAACTAAGAGGGGAGCGGGCCTCCATCCTGGAGGAGTTGAAGAACCGGATCGCCGGAGGACACATGTCGGGGCCAGAATGCCTCGTGTTCCCGGTCAGCGCTAAAACGAGGGAAGGACTAGGCGCCTTGAAGAGCGCCATCCACCAGAAGCTAACAGAGGAAGGGTTCAGGACCCCCTACAAGAGATATAGCGGAGGATAGTTTACTGCAATCAATCAGGGGCTGCCGTATCATCCTAAAACTAAATCCTGACGACTTTGATTCTATTAGTAAAACATGACCGGCTCCCCCAGCAGGCATCTGGGAGCTATCCTGGTCTGAACCCTGGACGGCCTCAACCTATGAGGAGGATACCCTTCTGCCTGAGCCAGTGGGCTTGGTTCGCGGTGTAGCGGAAGATGATGTCGCCCTTCTGCTCCCAGGCGAAGTCCCACGGGGAGACCAAGACCACGTCGCCCTCCCGGACCCAGTTCCTCTTCTTCATCTTGCCGCGGACCCGGCACAGCCTCTTGTGACCGTCCTGGCAGACCACCTTCATCCGGGTGTAGCCCAGGTTCTTGTCCACCACGCCTAGGATGTCGTTCTGGTTGGGCATGAGCATTCTCCGCCTGATATCGCTCTCGCTTTTAACTAGTTTCTTACCCATTTTGGACGATTCCGGACTAGTAGTGCGGAGTTGTCACTTATAAAGGCCCGTGTTCAGCGACCCCGACCGGAACGGGTGAGGAAAAGGATAATTCAACACCCTTAACCCGAATATCGCATCGGATCTAGTAGCTCAAGACCGTACGCCGGTTGAAAAGGGGATATCAGAGCTTGGCCTGGGCTCTCCCGACGGCCTTCGCAAGGTTGACTGCATGGGCGTTGGCCCTCGCGATGAGCTCCGGGGCGGTCTCAGGCGTCATATAGGCGGCTTCCAACGCCACTTTCCAAACGTTCTGGGCCGCCAACGACAGAAGCGGGACTATCGTTACTGACGTCACGTAAGCCGCCTTCAGGGCCACCTGGTAGGCGTCGCTGTGGGCCCTAGCGAGCCGCTCCGCGTAAATATCGATGTCCAAGATGAGGTCATCCCGGGGGATGACTATCCCAGCCTCGTAGACCGCCTTGATCTCGAGGCCCATCTCCGAGGCCCTGATTCCCAGGCGGGTTAGGAGGTCAGCTAGGTCCGCCGATATCTGGTCCCCGGTCTTGGCGACCTCGGTGTCTTGGACGACCCAGATGTTCCCCGCCTCGATGCGGGTCCTGACGCCCAGACCTCCGAACTTGCTGATGATGGGGCCGGGGGAGAGACCGGTGTTCCCCGAGGGGATGAATAGATCCTCCAAGGCCACGTCCCCCTCCTTGGCGTAGACCCTCACCTTGTTCCTGTGGAGGGTCATGGCCAGCTCGAAGGGGTTGCCGTTGCTGAAGATGTAGATGTTCTGCCCCTTGATCTCGCCGAGGAAGTTTTCGGTGCCCTCGAGGCCTGCCTTCTCCATGGCGATGCGCATCAGGGAGTTCTTGATGCCCCTGATGGTGACCCGGTCTCGGAGCTGCTTCCTCATGTCCTGGAGCATGCCGCTCCCCACCTTCGTGAGGTCTGCCGCCCCTATGAGCTTGTAATCGTCCAGGAGCTTCACGGTGGCGTCGACGATCCCCAGCTTCTCCTCCGATACCTGCGACATACCTTCCACCTCACTCCAGCTTGACGGCGGGGCCCATCGTGAGCTTCAGATAGATGGACTTGATGTTGTTCGCGCCCCGCTTCAGGACGTTTGTCAGGCTGTTCAGGATGACCTCGACGTTTCCCGCGATCTCCTCGTCGGACATAGCCTCCTTGCCGACCTTGCACTTCACGAATGGCCTGTCCTGGCTCCTCAGGATCACCGTCCGCCTCTCCCTCTCCAGGATGGCGTCTATCGGCGCCTGAGGGGGCACCGGCGTCGGCATCTTCCCCTTCGGGCCCAGGATGGGACCCGCAACCCTGCCCACAGTCGGCATCAGGGGGGCCTCTGCTACGAAGATGTCGTAGTCTTTCAATCGCCTCTTCGCCTCCTTCCTGTCCGAGGCTATCTCGTTGAGCTCAGCAGGTTCCATAACCCTATCAGCTCCGGCCCTTCGGGCCCTGAGGGCTAGGTCTCCCTGGGCGAACACCATTACCTTCTGGCCGCCAACGCCGTTGGGAACTTGGATCCTGAGGTTCACCCTGTTGTCGGGCTGCCTCATATCGAGGTCCCTGAGGTTGACGGTCAGGTCAACGGACTGTTCGAACCCCCTCTGGGGGGCCAAGTCCCTCGCCTTCGCGAGGGCTTCCAATATTGTATCCTTCCGGACCGACATTTCGAATTCTCCCTGTTTTCAACCTGAGATGTAATATAAAGCTTTATTCGACCAACTTGGAGTCGAAGTCCCCCATCGCTATCTGGTCCTGGATGACCTTCCCTGGCTGGCCCTCCACGGTGACCCCCATGCTCTGGCAGCTACCCACGATCTCCCTGACTGCTGACTTGAGTGATGCTGAGAAGAGGCCGTCCCTCTTTCTCCTGGCTATGCCCACCACCTGGTCGAAGGTGAGGTCGCCGACGTATTCCGTGTTCGGGGTCGGGGAGCCCTTTGCGATGTCCAGGGCCTGGGTGATGAGGGCGAAGGTGGAGAGCATCCCCACCTTGACGGTGAACTCCCGGCTGTCGGTGTCGATGGTCACGTCCACCGGCACGGGGACGCCCTGATACTCGGCGGTCTCCTCGTTGATCTTGTTGACTATGGCCATGATGTTGACGCCGAGGGGGCCGAGGGCCGGGCCTATGGGGGGTCCGCCTGTGGCCTCGCCACCGTTGACGATGAAGTTGAACGTCTTCTCTACCATTTATAATTCTCCTTTCAGCTCCCGGACGTAATCCGCGTGGACGGTGATGGGCAGGGTGAAGGCCGCCTCCAGTATCTCCACGGTGACCTCCTCCTTGGCGACATCCATCCTGACGACTTTGGCCTGCATCCCCTTGAAGGGGCCCGCGATGACTTCCACGAGGGTGCCCGCTTCGAGGCCCTCGCCGACGGGGCGGGTCTCCAGGTAGTGGTCCACCTCCTTGGGGTCGACCATGCCCTGCACCCTCTGCCGGGTGTGCCTCATCCCCCGGATGAGCTCGTCCACGGCGTGGGGTGCGGCCGTCTCCACTATAATGTAGCCCCTGAGCTCCATAGGGGACAGGATGGAGGCTATGGGTATGTCCTCCACTTTCGCCTTGTCGGCGAGCATGAGGGCTACGTTCCTCTCCTGACCCATGGTGACCTTGACTGCGTACAGCGATGTTCGGGGCGTTTCTTCGGACAAACTACCACGTCCGGTGTTACCGTAAAAGAATGGCACTCGGTTATTAACATTTCTAAGCAAAACTTGGTTGAAAAAAGAAAAATAGGTTTGCTCTGGTTTTAAAAACAAGTCCATCCTCGATAACATTTATCAATCGCGGCCTGTACCTTCGAGAATTACATCGAGCTGGTTGTAATATTGGAAGAGAAGACGAACGTCCTCCCGCGGAGCTTCTACATCGTCTCTGTGGCTTCCTTCCTCTTCCAGCTGTCGAGGTTCACAACCCAGCCCATATTCACCCTCTACGTCCTCGAGATGGGGGGCTCCCTACTCCAGCTGGGGTTCATCCTCTCCATCCAGTCCATCCTCATGGTCGTGGTCAGGATACCCTTCACCATAGTAGCCGAGAGGATCGGGAAGAACAGGATGCTGGTCATCGCCTTCATCATCCAGGCAACAGCCCCCCTCCTCTACGCCTTCGCCCCAGACCCCATGTGGTTCTACATCATCCCCTTCTACCAGATCATAGCCTCCGGCTCCTTCAACCAGATCGCCATGGCGACGGCCTCCAACATGGCCCCGGCCAGGAGGCAGGGGGACGCCCTCGGCCGCTACATGACATTCATGTCCATGGGGATGTTCGTCGGCCCACTGATCACCAGCTTCCTAGTGGCCTTCATCAGCTACAGGCAGCTCTACCTCGTCACGGCCCTTTTCCCGGCCGTCGGCCTGGCCCTCTTCCTCAGGTACATGCCGAAAGAGGAAGCAATGAGCCAGGCTCTAGCAGACCCGGAGGGAGAAAAACCAAGTACTGTGGACACTCTGAGGGTTATCCTCAGGAACAGGAACGTCCTTGTCCTCACCCTGGTCAGGACGACCTACTCCATGTCAAACACGGTGTTCACCAGCCTCTTCGCATTGTACGCCGTGGAGAGACTTGGCTTCACGCCGTCGATGGCCTCCCTCCTATTCTCTGTCGTGGGGTTCTCCAACGCCTTCATCAAGTTCCCAGCCGGGAGGCTCG
>JAUVHT010000007.1 GCA_030593155.1 Candidatus Bathyarchaeota archaeon | reverse complement strand
CTGGTAGTACTGGTAGAGGATGCTTACGCAGAGGAGGGCACCCATGCCCGAGCCGAATACGCCGAAGAACTCCGAGAAGGCCGCGAGGAGGCCGACGATGAGCCCGCTGATGATGGTTATGGTGGGTATGTACCTGTTTAGAAGACTCACGATGGGCCTCCTGCTCCGCCTGAACCCGGGCACCTGCATCCCGGAGCTCAATAGCTGGTCGGCCATGTTCTCTGCGCCGAGGCCTCCGATCTCGAGCCAAGTGACTGAGAAAACGACGCAGACGGACACGACGATCAGCGTATAGATCAGCGCGCGGATGGGATCAAGCATGACTGCGTCTAGGCTGCCCGGCGAGGAGACATAGTAAGCCAGGCCTCCGGTGGGGTAACCGGATGTCTGGTTGTAGGTCCCGAGCATGTTGAGGAGATTGTTGGTGTTGTCGATGTTCCACCTCGACCAGACAAGCTGCCCTATCAGCTGGACGTTAGCGAAGAGGGCGTAGGCGAGGATGACGGGGATGTTGGATACGTAGAGGAGCTTGATGGGCATCTTGCCCCTGAAGCCCCTGAACATGGAGTGGGATATCGGGAGTTCGATCCGCATCCCTTCGATGTAGACGACGAAGGCGAAGACAGCTATGGTTGTGAGGAGGCCGAGCATATCGGGTAAGCCCCCTGTCCGGTAGAACCAGTTCCACATTGGCTCTCCCCTGAATATGGACTCGAAGAACGCGAAGATCGCACCCATTTTTTTTCCGTCAGCGACAGTGAACAGACTCAGGGAGCTCCACCAGATGCCTTTCGTGATCCCTGCAACTATGAACAGGCTGATCCCGCTTCCGATCCCCCAGCCTTTCTGGATAAGTTCGTCCAGCATCATAATCACAAGGCCTGCCGCTAAGAGTTGGGAGAACACTATGAGGGACGTGCCGAAGTCGATACTTCCGTATTGTCCGCCCATTATGTAGAGGGACGCCTGGAGGATCACCATCACGAAAGAGAAGACTTTGCTGGCAGTGGTGAACAACGCCCTATGATCGGGATTCGTATTGTCGAACTCGATGATATCGGAGCCCGCTAGGAGCTGTATGATGAGGCCCGCGGTCACGATCGGACCGATGCCCAGCTCGAGGAGGGTCCCCCTTGTGGAAGCAAATATCAACCGCATCGTTTGGAGAGAATCGGTCTGATCTCCGGTGGCGACACCATACAAGGGGGTCTCCGCCATTACGAGGTATATTATCAGGGCGAGAATCGTCCACATGATGCGGGAGTTGAAGTTGACCTTCTTGTCAGGGGTTTTCACCTCTGGGATGAAACGAGAGATAGGCTTGAACAGATTTAGGAAGGTGCCCATCCCGATCACTCGGACTCTAGTATCTGTCCCCCGGCGGCCTCGACCTTCTCAAGGGCCTTCGACGTGTACTCTGAGACTTTGATGCTCAGAGGGAGGTCGACGCGGCCTCTACCCAAGAGTTTACCATATCCCAGGGATTCGAGATCAAGGCTCAGATCTTCTGCCCCACCTTTCACGCTGTTGGCGCCAAGAGTCTTGATAGCCAGATCCCTCAACTCGTCGACGTTCACCGTCTCCGCCTCCGGCTTCAGAGAAGATGGCGGCTTGAACCCGATCTTCTTGTATCTATCGGGGAAATACTTAACGGTCTGGAGCCACAGGTGCTTCCGGCCACCCGCCCTCCCCTTGCCGCCTCTCATGCCGCCTTTACGGTGTTGGCCCACCTGCCCCCAACCGCAGTATCTGGAGCCTCGCTGTTTCCTAGATTTCTTCAGTTTATGGGGCAATTTTCCTCACCGCCGTATTCATGATGGACGATCCCAATAAAAACATATTGTTAAAATCAAGAATCAAAAGAACGGAGCCGTTTAGCACATCCTTTTAGCCAGTTCGTTGATGGATTCTCCCCTGTATCCCAGCTCCCCCCTGCTTCTATAGGGGCGTTTCACGCTCCGTTTGAAGCCCTTTTTGGGTGGATGGAGCCTGAAGAACGGCTTCACGCCCTCCAGCTTGTGAAACTCCGCCTTCCCGCTCATTATCTCGGATGCAAGTTCGTCCACAGAAGAGTATCCGAGGGCCTCTAAAACCTTCGAGTCGATGGGGGCGTCCCCCTCGGCCCTCCCCCTCTTCTCGATTATGAGGCGGACCATCTCGGTCGTGGGCTCACCCCAAGTGATGTAGTCCTTCGCCTTCTGAAGCATACCGAGATACTCCGGCCTGTCGTCCAAGAGAGTTGACGTGTTGTTCCTGTCCATCCTCAACATCCTCAGGGTGTCCGCGACCCTGACGGATGCGTTGACTCCCCCCCGGATGCGGATGGCAAGAAGACACTTCCGTTCCATTTTACATCGCCCAGTCCTGGGGGGTCATCAACTTCATCGAGTTCTTCAACGCATCGAATGTCGCTTGGGCGAACGAGGATGTGGTCTTCGTGGCCCCAATACACTTCGTCCAGCAGTCCTTCACCCCCGCCAGTGCGAGGATCCTCTTGGCCGTATCGCCTGCCACGAGGCCTAACCCCTTGGCCCCGGGTATGAGGGTGATCACCACGCTGCCGCTCTTGCCCTTAACCTTGAACGGTAGGGTGTGGGGCTCTCCGCAGTCGCACTCCCAGCTGCCGCAGCCCCGCCTGATGGGATAAACGTTGAGCTTTGCGTTCCTGATCCCCTTCTCTATGGCGTTCCGGACCCTGCGGGCCTTGCCTAGGCCCAGGCCGATGAGGCCGTCCTCGTTCCCAACCGCCACGATAGCCCTGAAACTGGAGCGTTCCCCGGCGTCGGTCTGCTTCTGGACCAGATTTATATCGAGGACATCGTCCCTCAGATCCGGTAAGAGGACGTCGATAATCTCGACCTCCTTGATCCTGTAGCCCTCCTCGAATATCTCGAATATCGATGAGATCTGCCCCTCAAAGACCATCCTGCCGAGCTGGGTCTTCGGCACCCAATTCTCAAGGGGATCCGCCCTAGGCCTCCTCCTTCTGTCGCTCATGTCGTCTGATCCTCCTCTATCCTCGCCTTCACGCTCTTGAAATGGTCGGGCAGATCCTTGGGCCTCAGGCCCCTCTTGAGGTACCCCGAGAAGACTCTTTCGTGCTCGAGGGAGTCTTCGATCATCTTGGCGTATTCTGAGATCGAGTTGCCCTCTATCCTTCCGACTTCTGGGAGGACGTCGCTATCACACGGCACCTTAAACCCCGCATCGAGCGCGCCTTTCACGGCCGCGAAGATCCTGGACCCCGGAGTCGGTCTGGCCAATCCGATGTCCAAGTTCGCCTCTTCTATACCAACGTTCAGTGCTTTTCTACCTGCCAACATCCCCAGCAGGTAGGCGGCGGGGGTGTTCTTCTTCCCTCCGAGCCAACCGTACTTGTCGAGTTCTGAGGAGCCGACCTGAGTCAGGACGACGTCTCCCACAATCTTGGATTTCACCAATTGGATGGAGATATTCTTGTTGGAAGAGCGGACGACGAACCTAGGCCTGTCTGATGTGGCGAGTATCCTCCTGGCCTTGTAGTCGGTCTTGGCCTCCCTCCTCCTCCGGTAGGCCACCCTGTACCTCGGCCCTTTAGCCAAAGGTCTGCCTCCTCAGGTTGTTCTCCGTGATGTACCTCTCCAGCTCTGCTACGCTCCTGAACTCTCCGCCCTTTGCCTTCATGTAGATGTTCCTATAGGTGCTGACCGTGATGATTCTCCTCTCCCTGAGGCGGCGGAGCCTCTTCCTCTGGGCCCTTATCCTGCTCATCCAGCGAGCCTTCCGGGACACGACGGAGTACCTGGCACCCTTCCTCCTGCCCGGCCCCCTTCTCCTCTTCGCCTTCTTCTGGGCCATCCTCGCCCTCGTCCTCCCCCGGCTCGTTTTCTGCTCGGGGAGGGCTCTGATTAAGCCGTCGTTGATGAGTTTCCGGATCTCCTGACGGGTGATGATGGCTTCCACCTCGTCCGCTCCCTCCGGGTCGATCCAGACCCTGTTGACGCCCACCTTGAGGACAGAAGCCGCCAGACGCCTCTGATTCTTGAGATTCATGACTTGTCTTCCTCCTCCTCTTCGTCCTCAGGCTGCTCTTCTTGGTCAGGCTCTTCGATGTCTCCATCGGCTTCTTCCAGCCCCTCTTCGGACTCCTCGTCTTCCTCTTCTGGCTGGATCTCACCGGGGTTCAAAATCCTGATCCCGAGGCTTCCCGCCTCGGCGACGATGGCGCTCCGTTTCTTTCCTCCAACGGAGCCGCCGATCCTTGCTACCTGGGTCTCGGGATCCACGATCGTGAGGTCTCCGACGTTGTAGACGGCGACCTCTTCCATGCCCGAGGGGTGGAGACCCCGCACGGCCTTGGGGGATGCATAGCCTATCTTCACCGATTTAGGCCAGCCCTTCCTCTCCTGCCGCATCTTGTTGTCGATGCCCTTGGGTTTCCGCCAGTAGTCCTTCACCCGGACCAGCCTCCAAGACTCGAATTTTGAGAATTTTGGCCTCTTCTTGGAGATTTTCTTCTTTAGCTTCATCAGCCTCTTCCGTTCGGTGGCGGTGCTCATTCCCTTCACTCCTTGCTGTAGACGTAGATGCCGTCGAGGAACTTCCGGAGGTCCTTGTTCTTGATCTTGCAGGCCTGCTGGATGTTGGCGGCGGTCTGGGCCACCTCCTCGATGTCCACGCCCTGAATGACGACGTCCTCCTTCTCGATGGAGACCTTCACGTCTCCAACGATCTTTGCATCCCGGTCTTTTCTCTCACCGATGAAGTTCTGGATGACGAACCTCTGGCCCTCCACCCGGACAGTCATGGGGAAGTGGACGAACACGATCTTGAGCTTGTACGTGAAGCCCTGAGTGACGCCTTTGATCATATTGTTGACGTGAGAGGTTATCGTGTTGACCAGTGACGCCTCCTTCTTCCTAGGGTTGACCGCCCAGATCCGGATGGTGTTGTCCTCATGCTCCATGTCGAGCCTGGTGTGGCTAAAGTCTTTGATCACCTGGCCTCTCTCGCCGGATACTGTGACCTTCCTGCCCGTCAAGCTCAGTGTGACATCATCGGGGATATCGATCGTTTTCTGTACAACAGTGGCAGCCATCAACCTCACCTAGTAGACGTATGCTAGGACCCTTCCTCCGGTGTTCTGCTCCTTGGCTTCCACGTGGGTCATGATGCCGTTCGGCGTCGACAATATCATCGTGCCGAGGTCCCTGCTCGGGAGGAAGCGCTTCTCGTACTTTTCGATGCCCTTGGCCTTAACAGAGAACCGGGGCTTCACGGCCTTGCAGTCGTTGATCCTTCCGAAGAGCTGGACGCGGAACTTGCCCTGGCGTCCGTCGTCGATGTACTCTATCTCTCCTATGTAACCCTTCATCTGGAAGAGGCGGAGCACCCTGCCGATCAGGTTTGAGGCGGGGCAGATGATGCACTCCTTCTTGTGCCTCTCCTCGTGGATCAGGATCGTGTTGAGAGCGTTCACCAACGGGTCCATGCCATCACCTATACTTCTTGAAGCCAAGCCCCTCGGCTACTTCCCGGAAGCACTGCCGGCATATGTTGAGGCCGTAGCGCCTGATGAGGCCACCGTAGGTGCCGCAGCGGTGGCAATTCCTGCTGCCCTTGCCGTAGCTCCGCGGTTTCTTCTCACTCACTGGGAAGTCCCACCTCTACACCGAAGCTCTGCTTTATAAACTCGATTGATTCCTCGCGGGTCGCCCTGTGGCTCCGGCCCACCCTGGACTTGGCCCTCCTCCTGCGGGCGACCCTGAATCCGGGACGCTCCACCGTGGCCATGATGTCCATGCCGATGATTCCAAGGTTGGGGTCGTACCTCTGGCCCGGGATGTCGATGTGCTCCCTTATGCCGAAGGCGAAGTTACCGTTCCGGTCGAAGCTGCGGAGGTTGATCCTGTTGCCCACTGCGGGGAAGGTTCGTCTTAGGAATTCCTCGGCCTTCTCGCCCCTGAGGGTCACCATGCAGGCGATGGGCTCGTACCGTCTTATCCCCCAGGTCCGGATAGTCTGTTTTGCCCTACGGGTGCTGGGCCTCTGGCCTGTTAGGTTCTCCAGGATGGTCATGGCTCGTTCCAAGGGCTCTCCAGACTGGCCGGTTGTGATGTTCACTACGACCTTACCGATTTTCAAATCCCTCATGGAACGAGGTCGATGAATCCGAGTCCTAGTTCGGACCACCGCTTCCGCAGGTACCGGCTCTTCCCGACTTTCGACGTCACCTTCGCCAGGTGTCGTTGCCTCTTTGGCATCCGTTTCATCCTTCGCTTCTGGAGGGGCAGTCTCAGTCTCCGGAGGTGAATCTTGGGGGATATCCGAGTCCTCTGTGACGTCCGGAGAGGGCGCTGTCGACTCCGAGGGTTCCGGTGTCTCCGTCTCGACCGCGGGTTCGGCCTCGGTCGGCGTTTTTTCCTCAGATGAGGGTGACATTGTCGGTTCTGTGTCCCGCGGAGTCTCTTTCAACTTAGTTTCCCCCAGGCAGGGATATGAGGGGTGTCTCGGTTCCCACGGCGAAGACGTAGCTCGCCAAGGTTCTCACATCCTCGTTCTCGGGGGTCCGGATGGTTGCGGTCCTCTTGACCCCGGGCTCGGAGCCGAGGTCCATGAGGATCCCGTACTGCCCCTGGGATCTTCCGCCGGTGATGATGACTCTCACCCCGGGCTTGAAGGCGATGTGGTCCGCGATCTCCTGGTCTGGGATGGTGAGCTTGACGATGTCGTTGACATCGTATGCCTCACCGCCCTCCTTCAGGAGCATGTTCCTCCCGTCGTGGAAGTTGAGCTGGATGGTACCGTTCCTCACGGTGGTTTTATTGACGATGCGGCAGAGCTTGAAGCCGACCTCACCCCCGGATATGGGGTGCAGGATGAACCTGCCGCCATGCTCCGGGAGCACCCTGTAACGCTGGTCGGCGTCCGGCAGTTCCAACACGTCCATCAGGCCGATGGGGAAACGATCGTCCCTCCGAATCTTCCCGTCCACCAACACTTTACCCTGCTTGATGATCATCTTGGCCTCTTTCGCCGTCTCCGCCAATCCCAGAAAGTCCCGGACGGTGACGAGCAGAGGCGTAGAGACTCTGGCACGGTGGGCTCCCGGGCTTGACCTGACAGCCCAGACTTTTTCCTTCCGGTGAATCGGCCAGAACTTGGGGGACATCTCCCGCTTCAGGTGCTTCGATGGACCTTTCTTACCCACCTTTCAGCTCCTCCCTCTCTTGGCCTCGAACCCTCGGCGGTCCAGCATGGCCCGCCTCTGTTTGTCATCGAGGTTCAACCTTGTTATCATGACGCTCTCGGGGCGGAGGGGTATCTGCACCGTGGAGCCGTCCATCCTCGTCCGGGTGATCCCATCGACGTAGATCTTATACCGCTTCATGTCGACCCGGAGGACTTTACCCTCCGACATTTTGTGGTCCCCTTTCGTCACGGACACGGTGTCATCGGTTCTCAGGGACATCGTCCTAGTGCCGTACTCGCTTTTCAAAGAGGGGGAGAGAGGCGCCGAGAGGAACTTCCTCCTGATATGGCTCGGGGCGTTGAACCGCCTCTTCCTGTTCTTCCCTGGTTTAACGGTTCCGCTCTTCTTCATCCTAGACCACCATCCGTGAAATGGAGCTCAGGCGGGGCCAGCGCTCCACGGCTTCCTTTGCGACCGGACCCTTGACATCCGACCCCCTCATTTCTCCGTCGGGGGTAAGGATAACCGCGGCGTTATCGTCGAACTGGATCCAGGTGCCGTCCCTCCTTGGGTAGGGCTTCCTCTGCCGGATGATTACCGCGTTGAATAGCTGACGCCTCATATCAGGGGTCCCCTCCCTGCACGAGACGATGATTAGATCGCCGACTCCGGCCGAGGGAAGCCTGCGGCGGACGCCTTTGTATCCGACCACCTGGATGAGCTTTAGCTTCCGGGCGCCCGTGTTGTCTGCGCAGTGGATCATGCTTCCGGTGACGAGGCCCGTCGATATGCGGCGCCTCATCCCTATCCTTCGCTTCATCCGCTTTGACATTGACTATAACTCCTTTTCCATCACTACAAACGACTTGGTCTTGCTGAGGGGGCGGCACTCGGCTATCTTGACCTTCTCACCCCTCCTCGCAGCGATGCAGGGGGGGTTGTGCGCCGTTATCCTGCTGTTCATACGGGCGTACCGCTCGTACTTTGGATAGTACCGTGTGTATTCGATGCTGACGACCACGGACTTTTGCATCCGATCGCTCACCACCGTTCCCTCCATCGTCCTCCCTCTGACGCTTAGAGTTCCGTGGAATGGGCAGTTGACGTCGTCGCACACGGTGTCGGGTTGTTTGAAACTCATCAAGTCTCTCCGCCTCACCATCTCCGCTTACTCTTCTTTTTGACCCGGTCCTCGGGTCTTCCTACGAGGGTCGATCCTTCCACTTCGACGCAGCCCTCAGGGAATTTAAATTTAAAAAGGGCATCCTGTTTTGCGATTCTTTTCACCTTCTCGCCCTGTTTGATCATCAGGGTGTTGCGGCTCTCGTCCACGACTCTCCCGGAGACGGAGCTTTGACAGTCATTGGAACTTTGTACAACGTCCACGTCTAGTCCGATCAGCTCGTGCCTCAGGATGTTCCTCGGCGTAACGGGGGTCATGCTCCAAGCTCCTCCTCCCGCATCACCGTCATCAACCTCGCGATCGTCTTCCTGAGCTCTTTAACCCCCCCCGGGTTCTCCACCGAGCCCCCTGCGTGGATCATGGTTCTGAGCTTCGAGAGCTCGGTCTTCATCTCGCCGAGTCTTCTCACCCTCTCCTCGGGGGACATCTCCCGGATCTGACTCATTCTTAAAATCGCCAAAGGCTACGCCTCTTCGCCTTTTTTCTCATCTTCGGGAACATCCGGGGTCACGACGTCCTGAGAGTCAACCTTTCCAGCTGTTGAGTCATCACCGACCCCTGTTTTTTCCGATTCCTCAGCGGAATCTGCATCAGATGTCTCCACTTCGTCTACTGCTGTTTCAGGCTCGGGTTCAGCGGATCCAACTTCGACTACTGGTTCAACCTCTAGGTCTTCTTTGGCCTCAGCTTCAGGCTTCTCAGTTTCGGCGGGCTCTGGAGAAACTTTCGAATCGTCTGGTGTTGCTTCGGTCACTTCAATTGTTATTGCTTCCTCTTTCGGGGTTTCGGTCTCTTCGGGTTTGACCTCGGTCACTTCAGCATCGGATTGTTCTGGCGGTGCCGTCTCGGCCTCGACAGCCGGTTCGGCAGCAGCGGTTTCGGCAGGAGTTGGTTCTGGTGCTCCGGCCTCTACTTCAGCGGCGGCTTCAGGCGCCTCCGGCTCCACTCCCTCCGGGAGCTCAATTTCATCTTCGGGGTACTCGATGACGGGCAGACCAGAAAGGTCCACCTTGTCTGGAAACTTGGCGTCGGGGGGGACGATGGTCACCGTCACGCCGAAGATTCCCTTCTTCTGCTTGACGTGAATCGTCGCGCTCTTGACGTACCTGAGGGTGGGTTCTCCCGACTTTGGGATGTAGCCGTCGCTCACCTTCTCGTATCGGCCCCGGTCGCTCCTGAGCTTTCCCTTGAGAAGGATCTCGCAGCCTAGGGCCCCGGATTCCATGGTGCGCCTGAGGGACCAGAATATGGCTCTGCGGTAGTGGATGCCTCGCTCTAAGGCGTTGGCTATCCTCGCGGCCATAATCCGGGGGTCGAGCTCGGGCACCTCCACCTCGACCACGGTTATCTGGGGGTTGGGGAGCCCCAGCTCTTTCTCCAGGCGTTCAGAAGCCGCCTTGATTGCCCGACCCCTCTTACCGATGACCCTTCCAGGCCTCATGGCGAAGAGGTTGATCTGGGTTCCCAGGGGGGTCTTTGTGAGGGTGATGCCACCGTACCCGGCCTGCTCGTACTCGTCGGCGAGAAGCTCGTCGACCTTTACCTTCTCGATGTTATCCTGGATTATTCGCTTTACTACCGACATTAAATCTCCTCGACGGCGACCTCGATGTGGGTCAGGTGGTTAAAATACGGCGATGACCTCCCGAAGGCTCGGGGGATATAATTCCTGATGACCCTGGCCCTGTGAGCCGCGATGTGGATGATCTTGAGACGGTCCGTATAGAGACCCTTAAACTCGGCGTTGGCCTCGACCGAGTCCAATAATTTCAAGATCTCGCCCGCCGCTTTCTGGGGAAACCTTCCTGCGTCGAATCCCTCCACACCCTTCCTGTGGGCTACCTTCTTCTTGTGACGCCGGTAGGGGACAGGCCTCTTCAGCTCAACGACCTCCTGGAGCGTGCCCTTGGCCTTGTCCAGCCTCATGCCCTTGATATAATGGCAGATCTCCCTGGCAGCTTTCGGCGAGATCCTCAGATCCCTTCCGCTGGCTATGGCGGTCCGGTCTGGGTCGAGCCCTTGAATTGAATACTTCCACGATGGCATATACGCACCGTACGCCAGCATTAAACATCAATCCTTATAAAAACCTTTTTCATTTGTCAAATACCGAAGAAATTTAAGTTCAACACGTTTTTTATACCAGAATAATTGTTTAAAAACCGTGGCACACCACGTTTTGCACGCATAAAAGTGAGTAAGATGCGATTAACGCCCAGAATAATCTATAAATCATCCTTTTTCATATAAACAATCACAGGAAATGATAGAACAATTCGAAAAACGAAGAATCCTATTTCAAGGGTATGTACATCGAGCTCCTAGAGGCCCCGATTCCGGGACGGCCGTGGCGTACGGGTTTGTTTGTCACCGAATACTCTCCGAGGTAGTGGCCTACTTTCTTGATATCCAGCTTGACCTCGATGAACTCTTGCCCGTTGAAGACGTGGACGGTCTTCCCCATCATCTCGGGCAGGACGATGAGGTCCCTGGCGTGGGTCTTCACCGGCTTCTTGTCTGGGGTCCAGTTGCGGATCTTCTCGATGACAATGCGCTGTCTCTCGGATATCCCCCTGCGCAGGCTCCTGCGCATCCTGGAGGGGAGCATCCCGATGAACTCGTCCATGGAGACGGTCTTGAGCTCCTCTTCTTTCCGACCCCGGTAAAGGTATTCTTTGGGCATTTCAACCTCTCCAACGTCCGGCCGCTATTTAAGGCGTTTGGGCTAGGTCCTTCTCCGCCTCAGCCTCCTCCCCGAGTTCCTGGCTGCGATGAGGCCGACCTTGGCGCCGGGTGGCGCGTGCCTCGAGACGGTGGTCGAGCTTCCGGGTCTCCGGTGGCGTCCTCCTCCGTGGGGGTGGGACGCGGCGGCCATCTTGACGCCTTTCGTCTCTGGGTATACCTGTCCCTTGGCCTTCTTCGCGTAGAACTTCTCCCCGGCCTTCAGGAAGGGCTTCTCTTTGCGGCCGCCTCCTGATACTATGCCGATCGTCGCCCTGCAGTTTTTATAGATCTCCACGTTCCTCTTCGATGGTAGTTTCAGGGTGGTCTTGTTGTCCGAGTGGGATACGACTGTGGCGAAGCTCCCCGAGCTCCTGGCTATCCTTCCTCCGTCTCCGGGTCTGAGCTCGACGTTGCACACCATGGTGCCCTCTGGGAGGAAACCTATCGGGCGAACGTTTCCTACCTGGAGGGGGGCCTCCTCACCCAAGCTCACGGGCTGGTCGATGTAAACCCCTTCAGGAGCGGCGGTGTAATAGTGGGTTCCATCCTCCAGCACCACGTGGAGCAGCGGTGCTCCCCTGCCGGACTCGTGTAGTAGGCCTTTGATCACACCGTTGACGCTCTCGGCGCCCTGCTTCGGGTATCTTATGGGGGATATCTTCCCCTTCTTGCTCGCCCTGAACGTGGGGGTCCCCCTTCCGCGTCTCTGAACCTTTATTTTCTTACCCATCTCTCATCCCTACAGTATTCCCAGCCTTATGGCCAGGTCGGAGGCGTCGTATTCGCCTTTGAGCTTGACGAAGGCCTTCTTGGTGTTCTTCCGGGTGATGAGGGTGTTAACCCTCTCAGCCTCGACCCCGTAGAGGGCCTGCACCGCCTGGGTTACGTCGTGCTTGTTGGCCTTCATGTTGACTATGAAGACTAGTTTGTTCTCGTTCTCAATCATGTAGACCGAGCGCTCGGTCATCAGAGGGTACAGTATGACGTCGTGGGGCTTCACGAGCCTCCACCCCCCCAGACCTCATCCAGAGATTTGAAGGCCGACTCGGTCCACACCACGAGCCTTCCGGGGTGAGCCCCCGGAGCCAGCAGCTCGGCGTTCAAGTCCTCAACTTTCACCACGTCGACCCCGGGAAGGTTCGACGCGGCCTTGACGATTCCAAGGTCCTCGGTGATGACGATGAGAGGCCCCTTCCCCACTTTTTTACCCCTCCCCCGAGTCTTGCCCCTGCCGGCCCGGATCTTCTTCCTGTCCGCCCTCTCTACATCGGGCCATACTCCGAGTTTGACGAACAGCTCTTTCACCTCTCTGGTCCTGGTCAAGGAGCTGACTCCGTCCTCAACGATGAGGGGCAGCTGCCCTACCGAGTCGATGACATGGCCCCGGCCAGCCACGATCTCCCTCTTCGCCGTTGCAGCAATCCCCGTTCTGATGGCCAGACGCCTCTCCTTCCTGTTTATCTCTTTCCTGATCTTCTTCGCGGATATGGGTGGGAATGCTGCATGTCCGCCGACGATACTGACGCCGAAGGCGGCCCTGCTGCTCCCCCTGAGCCTGGGCACCCTGGACATCCCTCTGCCGGTTCCCCAAGACTCGGCTGTGGTCCTCTTGCCGGCCATCGGATCCCTGCCCTGGGGCTGGAAGCCGTGGGACTGCTGGAAGATGACTGCCTTCTTGATGACGTCAGGCCTGTAGGGGGTGTCGAAAATCTTTGGAATCTCTACCTCGCCGGTAACGTCGTTCTCGGCGTTTAAAACTGGGACGCTCATCCTAGTCGTCCTCCGCCTGTCTGCCGAACTCGGTGTTCAGATATGTTACCTGGGGGGCTTCAGAGGGATACCTTGAAGTCCTCGCCGCCTTACGGAGTTTGATCAGCCTTTTCGAGGGGCCCATGACGCTGCCTTTGAGGAGGACATAGTCACCCCTCACCTCGCCGTAATTCTTGAACCCTCCCTTAGGATTGACCCGTTCGGAGTCCGAGCCCATGAGCAATATCCTCTTGTTATGCTCCACCCTGTTATGTAAGCCCATCTGACCCGCCCTTGGGACCCCCGGCATGACCCTCCTCGGCTTCCAGGGTCCGATGGAGGCAACACCCCTCTTGGTCTTCCTGGATTTGTGTTGTAGGATCCTGACGCCCCAGCGCTTCACCGGGCCCTGGAACCCCTTCCCTTTCGTGACGCCGATGACGTCAATGGATTCCCCGGCGTCGAAGACGTCCGACACGTTGATGGTCTCCCCGAGAAGGCCCTTCGCATAATCGAATTGATCCTCGATGGAGCCTCCTCCGAGGGCTATCTCAAATATGTCGGGCTTTTTCTTCGAGACGCTTGCCAAGCGAGGCTGAGTGGCGGCAATCACTCTAAGATGCGCCACATGGTCTAACATGTTTTCCATCTTTTTCAGGTTTTTCTTGGGGGCCTTCTCTCCATGAGTCTTGACCGTTCTGTAGATGTCTACAGGAAGATCCTGCATCCACGCCTCGGAAAGGACCTTTAGCCCATCATAGGTCTTCTCGTATGCCCTCATGCCTATGATCATCATGGGAGGCACATCCAACACCGTGGCTGCGTTCTTCAACTCGGTGCCAAAGTCTGGGGCTCTGTCCCTGTCCTCTATGACGAAAACGTGGGTCATGCCAGCTTTATAACCCGCAAACCCTAGGAGATGAGGGTCGCCGGTAGTTTCGGGCCAGAATCTCACTCTACCATTGATATCCTTGGCTCTCTTCCTAGGCGAAAAGGCCCTTGAACCACGCTTAGGCGACCTTACTCTGGGCATCTAAATCTCACCCTATTTTTTATTAGCTGTTAAGAAACAACGCGTCTAAAATAAAAATGATTCGTATTGAGGGAAAAAGGGAATAAATATGAGAAAAACTCCTTTTTGGATAATAAAGGGATTTATTATTCGTCTGTAGCTTCTCTCATGTTTTCATGGAATAACCTGGTGTTGAGCATGTGAATAAGCAGGACGTGACGGGGGGAATGAAAGTCGCCGATAAACGCAGGAGGCAGCAGACATACAAATGGGGGTAGTGTACCCGAAGCGAGGCTTCGTCTGACATTTTATGCATTTACCCCATGTTGTCGTTTCTACCACAACTCGCGCGCGCAATAAGGTTGATAGGAATCAGAAGGGTCTCGTCAAACCCTTCCATTTTTCTCTGGATATGAGCAAATGTCTGAAAAAAAGCACTCGGAGCACCTGGGCTTCTGAGCCCTGCACATCTCTCTCCCAAATTGGATCAAGCGAACGTGGACATCCTCGTGTCTCCCTTTCGGAGTCGCGGCTTCAAGGGCAAGCCTGACCTCGTCATACGAGGCCTTTCCTGACACCATCTCGAGGCGTTTCGAGATCCGGAAAATGTGGCGGTCGACCGGGACTACTTCCTTTCCAGCTGTGAACAGGAGGACGACGTCTGCGGTCTTGGGTCCGACGCCGGGTAGATCCATGAGATCCAGCCTCGCTTCGGGATAAGGTTTGCCCATGACCGTAGTCAAGTCCCCGTCGAAC
>JAUVHT010000069.1 GCA_030593155.1 Candidatus Bathyarchaeota archaeon | reverse complement strand
GAGTGTAACCAAGTGCTCTACGAGGGAGACATACTCAAGTCTCCTCAGGATATAATCAAGAAATTCGATGGGAGATGCCCAAAGTGCAACCGGAAACTCAACTTCTCAACAGGCGGGATAAGCATCTATCCCGGCGAAGAGAAAAACAAAAAGTAGACCGAGCCCGCGAAGACGTTTTTTTCGTCCATCGCCGAACACCCGTCCTTCTCGTGAGATGATAATATCTAACGTATTAGAGAAATCCTCGGGCGATAATTCCTATTATTTTTGTAAAAATATTAAATAATTTTACCTTCGTCATGGTGTTCATGAATATTTTATATAATGAAAATGATATCACATGGCATATTCTCAAAGCATGTGACATTCTTTATGTGAATAATACGTTAAATAAACGTCTACCAAAACTATGGACAATTTTTTTAAATAGAATATGGACCGCATTTCAAATGAGAAGATTGGAAGACTATCAGAAGGAACTGACACGCGTCAAAGAGATACTGAGGGCCAACCACAGGGGCATGACCGTCACCGACATCTCCAGGGAGATAAACATCAACAGGAACTCCGTCGCGAAATACTTGGATGTTCTGCTGATCTCAGGACAGGTAGATATGAAGCGCATGGGTCCGGCGAAGGCATACTTCCTTTCCCATCGAGTACCGATATCCGCCATGTTGAACTTCTCATCCGATTATATCATAGCCTTCAACAGTCATCTCGAAATGGTGCAGGTGAACGATATCTTTCTTGATCTCATTAATGTCGAGAGAGATAACGTCGTGGGCAGGAAGTGGAGCGAAGCTCCCCCCGACATCTTCAATGACCCCGACATCACAACTGGACTTCAGAAGGGATTGGAAGGAAAAGACTCCACCATTGATAAAATGTTACAGGTACGTGGCACAGATCTACACTTCCACATCAAATTTGTCCCTGCAACTTTTCAAGATGGTAGTCTCGGCGTGACACTCATCATGGAGAACATCACAGAGCGTAAGATGATGGAGATAGCCGTACGAGAGAGCGAGGAGCGACTCCACACTATCTGTTCGAACATGACCGACATCGTCTGCACGATGGACCTTGAATTGAACTTCACCATGATCAGCGCCTCAATCGAGTCCATCTTGAGTTACACCGTGGAAGAAGCGATGAACATGAAGCTCGAGGATTTTTTTACACATTCCTCATACGCGCTTGCTATGCACGCCCTCAGAGAGGAGCTGGAGAAGGAGGAGACGGGACAAGAGGACCCGAGTCGAACCCGAACCCTCGAGCTAGAGCTAATTCATAAGAACGGCTCCCCCGTCATGACAGAGGTAAAAATTACCTTCCTTCGGGATCTGAATGGAAAACCGATCGAGATCCTATGCGTGGCTCGGGACCTCACAGAACACCTAAGATATGGAGATAAATTAGAGGCCCTGCACAGCCACGCCATCAATCTGGCTCTTGCCTCGAACATAGAAGAAATCGCGAAAACTACCCTTGACGCAATCGAGATGATCTTCAGGATAGAGGATTTGGAGTTCATAATTGCCAAAGACGAGACCCTGCAGCTCGTAGATAGAAAAGGACCCGGAACCCCAGTAAGGACGGTGATACCCTTCGACGGGGCGGGCATCGTAACCAAGGCCGCTAGGACGAAAAGCTCCGTACTCGTTCCGGATGTTAGGCGAGATCCCGATTACTTCAAAGCCCGAACCAGAACCCTTTCCGAAATAGCGGTCCCCGTCAAGATCGACGGCGATCTCTTAGCCATCTTAAACCTAGAGAGTCCTCGAGAGGGGGCGTTCACTCTCGAAGACCAGAAGCTCCTTGAGATATTCGCCGGGCACGTCGCTTCCGCAATGAGACGGATCGGATCATCCTAGTAGAACCCGAAGCCCAGAAAAATGGAACACTTGCATAATAGGGTTTAACGACTCAGCAAAGTCTTATAATAAAGGGGAATTTGGTCACTTTTTCTTCTTGATCCTGAAAGTGACGAGGTTGTACCTGTCAGGGCATTCGTAGATCCACTCGTCTTGGTTATCCCGCCACGGAATTTTGCCGTCCATGCACAGCGTCATCAAAGTGGGAAACAAGTCGTGGTAGCACCAGCCACAGATGCCGCCGGTCTTGTGGGTGTTGATCTCGAAGACGTCTCCCACCTCATGGCCCGCACTGCAATTCTTCTCGATGGACTCAACCTTAGCTTCGAAAACCGGTTCCTTCCAACCCATATCTAACACCGGGAATAGGTTCACCACATCTCGAATAAAAATTTCATGTGTTCTGGGTAATGGTCAAAGTACATAATCTGCTGCTTCGCCAAGAATATCGAGGATGTCTACTCCGAAGCAGAAGCGATTACCAGGGTCTCGGAGACCGTCTACAACTATTTTAACTCAGATTAGCGGCGTGTCTCTGGCGTGGGGATATTTATCCAATATGTAGTCGCGGAGTTCCCTATCTTTGGGGGATAATGGACTTGCGTCCTTCTGGAACAGGATCGCCTTGTAAACGGTGAGGAAGGCGTTCAGAGTGTCGGCCTTCACCCTGAACTCGCGACGGGTCTCCGCGAAGATATCGATCTTCCCCCACCCGACGTAGAGGGGCCTGACCTCGATCTCATACCTGTTGCCATACTCCCCTGCGAACTCTTCCAAGTCGAAGGGCCGCCACCATCTGAACCTGACCATGAAGTAGTCCTTCTTCTCTGGTTCACTCGCCCTCGGCTGTTTGATCTTTAGCCGGATTCTTTCGATTATCCCTTTCACCGGGCTCCAAGGAGAACTGGTGGAATGGAGGATATCAACTTTATCCCATCTCTGTGAAACCGGGTGTTTCAAGTAAAAAAAATGGTATGGAAAAATTGGGAGATTCAGCCCAGCAGGCTGTTGAAGACCAGCTTGAAGGTGCCGTGGGTCTGAGCCCTGTGCTGGGGCCTGAAGCCTATGAGGGCTATCTTTCCCTCGCCGTATCTGGCCACGACCATCGCCGCCTTCCTCTTGATCTTCTCCTCGCCGATGAGCCATCCGCTCTTCAGGATCTCCCTCTCCGGGTAGCTTGCGACCACCTCGTACTTGTCGTTGTCCGCCGAGGGGAGGATCTCGAAGGCTTGGCTGTTCCAGAAGAAGATCAGACTGTCCTCGGGCATCCCGTGGGCTGCAGGGTGGCAGTTATCGAAGCAGGCGTGGAGGGTCGAGCCGGGGCAGAAGAACTCCTTGGCGTCTACGTCCTCTAGGACGTTCTTCATCTTCAGCTTGAACTGGTTGATGGCCAGCTCGGATGCCCCATCGAAGCAGATCAGGGTCCCGCCCTGCTCAACGAACTCCTTCAGAGCCTCGACTCCTTCCTCGCCTATCCCACTCCTGTACTCTGGCGGGAATGTCGGCAGGGGCCGCCAGGGGTAGTGTTTATCCCACCACTTTTCGATGTCGACGCCAGTGATCATGGCCTCCGGGTCGTTGGGGAGGATGATCGCGTCGTACTTCTTCTTCAAGCCTCCCTTCTTGATATCATCATCCATCAGCGTGGTGTAGGGGAACTCGAACTGCTCCAGGACGAACCTGGTCCAGCCTTCATCCATGTTCCCGCCCCAGTATCGTTGGTACATGCCGATCCGGAGAGCCTTGACCGTTGATTTCTCGACATCTTCCTCGAGAGGGTAGAAGACGAGGTGGAGTTCCTCTGAAAGCTTCTTCAGCAGGGATATTTCCGCCTCCCTGACGATGAACGCACCATGAGGCATACAAGCCTCACCGCAGCTGACAGTGCCCTTGGCCCTAGAGACCTTCGCCCCCTCAGCCAAAAGCCTGTTCACAGCGATGAAGCTGTCGTTCACTCTCGGGTCTAGCACGTAGCCGTGTTCTGAAGCCCCGCGTATGCCGCCCTCGGGCCAGCCCGCCTCGGTGACCCGCTCGAACTCGCCGCCGACGCAGCTCTCGATGGGGTCCACCCGGACGCCCATGAACTCGAACATGGTGTCTGTCGCCGTGTCCTGGGGTCTCCTGGGGGTCCCGTCCCTGCTCCGGGTCCAGTCGTTGTCAGGGTAGATCGTCCTGCCTAGAAGGGTCCTCACCAGGCCGCTCTTGGGCTGGTCGAGGAAGACCGCATAGGACCCCGCCGGGTAAATGACGCCGTCTCCCCTGAAGTCCTCCTTCGCCACCTTGATCTTTATGCCCTGCACGAAGAGCTTGTCCACCATCTTGGCGGCTGTCACTGGATCGTGCTGACCGCAAGGGATGACATAGGCGACCGGCGTCCCGCAGGCGCTTCTCTCCGCCTGCCTACTGGCCTTCAGATAGGCGTTCCTCAGAACCGTCTCCCTGTGCCGGGCGGCGATGTCCAGGGTGGCCCATGCGGAGACGTACTGCTGCTCCACGATGTCCCTCAGCCTCCACCAGCCCCCGGGCCAGGGGTGGGGGAAGTTGGTCTGGGCCTCGTACTCTGGCAGCGTCCCCCGCCTGTCCCCCTTCAGCTGGCTCCGGTGTATGTATAACGGGGTGGCGAGCTTGGCGCTGGCGGACTCTGTGAGCATGCCCGCGATGTTGTGGTAGATAGTTATCCAGTGGAAGCCGAGGTGGCCCCATGCGAGGAACTGGGCGCCGTTGATGATGCCCGTCTTCCCCTCCTCCTCCAGCCTATAAGCCATGTGAGCGCCGTACCAGCTGTGCTCCCTCCAGATGAGGGGGTCCCCATGGGGATGGATGGGCTCACAGTAGGGGGGGACATATAGCCTAGCCCCGTAGCTCCCCATGTGATGATGGTCGACGTAGGCCTGGGGGATCCAGTCCCTGAACATGATCTTGGCCATGTACTTGGACTCGACCATATTGGTCTGGAAGGCGTCCCGGTTGTTGTCGTGGCCCACGTACTTGTGGTAGAGCCAGGGCATGTAGACGCCCTCGTACTCGGTGTCCAGCCAGCGGTTGTACCAGTCTGTGACCATGATCTGGCCGTCCGGGTTGAAGCACGGCACC
>JAUVHT010000141.1 GCA_030593155.1 Candidatus Bathyarchaeota archaeon | reverse complement strand
TTTTCAGCACCTGTAATCATCTTCATAATATCCTGCTCCTTCGCCTTGGTCACCGCTTTCATGTGGGTGGGGAAGACCAGCGAGCTTTCCAACTTGGAGGAATCGGTCGATATCTTGAACTATACTAGCACCGTGGACCCTCACAGGAACTGGGAGATCGTAGTCTCCCTGAATAATTCCGGCGATGCCCCTGTCGTGTTGACAAACGTCTATGTCAGTAACATGGAGGTGTCCGTTTATGGCGCTGATGGTCCGAGTTCCACCGTCAGCACCATCACTACGGATCTGATGAAGAAGGGCGAGATCCCGATGGGAGGAGAGGTGAAGGTGACCATCTGGATCGGGGCGAAGTTCGGGTTCTTGACTTCGGGGAATATGGTGAAGATTCAGATTCTGAGCTTGGGCGGATTAAAGTTAGAGAAGAATATAATGCTCGCCTAGTTTTGAGGCTTATTCGATGGTTTAACGGGGTATCTTGTGACGCGTTGGATCAGAGGCGCTTCGATTTTTGGGTCTTTGATCTTCTATATGTCGGTTTCCGTTGGGTTCTGGTTTCAGACGGTGGGGTCAGCGTACTTCATGGGGAATGTGTGGCCTCCGGTTTTTACCTGTTCTTGGTAGAAAAACTTGGGAGACCTTTGTGAATCCGAAAAAAAGGGTGGTTGGTTAGCCTTTGTAGATGAGGGGGAAGCTCGCGTAGACTTTTACGCCTAGGACGAGGTTGTCTATGGTTACGCGTTCGTCTGGCTGGTGTGCCATGCCTGATAGGGATGTCCCGTAGCCGAGGCAGGGTATGCCTGTGAAGTTTTTTATGCTGATGGCGTCTGTGCCGCCTGTCAGGATCTTGAAGTTGGGTTCCTTTCCGGACACCTTCTTTATCGTCTCTGCGAGTTGGTGGGCGAAGGGTGAATTTGGGGATTCGTGATATCCTGTGGTCTCCCTTGCGTGGACGGTTACTTCTATCCCGGGTACTCCGGATTCCTCCACCAGTTGTTCTATTCTCTCCTTTACTTTTAGGGGGTTGCAGCCCGGTGTCAGGCGGATGTCGAACTCGGCTTCGGCGTAGTCGGGGATCACGTTTCTCTTGATGCCTCCGTTGATGATGTTGCAGGTCACTGAGGGGTGGTGGTATATGCGTTTCGCTGCTTCTCTCTGCTCATCGTTCTTAAGGTCCCACGTGTTCATGTAGAACTCCAGGGAGCCTCTGATGGCCTCATCCAGCTCCGAGGGTAGGTCCAGATTGTATTCTCCGATCTTCTCGACCCATGGTATGGCTCTGATCAGCCTGCTTATCGCGTTCTCGCCGAGGAACGGGGTGCTGCCGTGGGCGGTGTTGCCCCGGGCGATGAGGGTTGTGGCGGCGCCTCCCTTGCATCCGAGGTCGATGCTTGGGAGATCCATTCCCCCGCCGTTCCCGTCGCCGATGACGCAGACGTCGCCCTCGAAGCGTTTGGTCTCCGCCAGCCACCTGGCGCCGTCTCCGCCGCCTATCTCCTCGTCTGCGGTGAACCAGAACTCGACATTGTTCTCTATGGGCCCCAGTTCGTTGAGGATGCGGGCGGAGACCATGGCGGCGGCGCATGCGCCTTTCATGTCGCTGGATCCGCGTCCGTAGATTAGGCTGTCGTCGGTGATCTTGCCGCTGTAGGGGAGGTGGGTCCAGAACTCGGGTTTTCCCTCTGGGACGACGTCGAGGTGGCCGACCCACAGGATCTTCCGGTTTGTGGTGCCTTTGATCTTGGCTACTATGTTGGGCTTGAGGGGGTTGATGCTGTGAATCTCGTTCTCTATGCAGTGTTTGTTCAGGTATTCTTTGATGTATGCGACGCACTCGTCCGTTCTTGCTTCTGGATGGGCGGAGTTGAACTTGACTAGGTTGGAGCAGAGTTCGGCTACCTCTTCCCTGGCCTCTTCGGCCTGGATCATTATTTTTTCGAAGCTCATTGTTGGTTCCTCTTAATTCAATGGTATTAGAATAAAGTGTTTACGGGCGGTCTCAGCGTTCTTTTAAATGTCTTGCCGTATGGGTGTTTTCTGTTAGGTAATGGCGTTCCCGAAAAGGCTTAAAACTCGGGTTGGTTGCATTATGAGAGGGCTAGGGTTGTTTGCCGGGGTTTCCTAGCCTGGTAAGGAGCTGGCCTGCTAAGTCAGTGCGCTTTGCGCCCGAGGGTTCAAATCCCTCTCCCGGCGCCACTAAAAATGACCGTTTTGGGCAGTTTTTGGGGTTGTTTTGGGGTATTAACGTGTTTAAATGGTCCTATGATTGGCCCCCTGAAAATCATTTTACGCCAAGGTTTATATTACTCGTTAGTCTGTATTGAAACTGCGCGCGCGAAATATGATTTAACTAATTGAACTCATTCACAGTGGACCTTGAATCTGTTCGCTGCCATTAACGATCATAGTCATTTGTGTTTGTTTAGGAAGTGTTTAATCTCTTCGATGGTTTTGAGGAATCCGTCGAGGTTTACAGGTTTCACGATGTAGCGTTCGCAGCCCAGTTTGATGGCTCGTTCCATGTCCTCCCTCCTTTCGGAGGAAGTAAGAACTATTACGGGGATGTCTTTGAGGGTGTCGTCGTTTTTCATGGTTTCGAGGACTTCGAATCCGTCTATCCGCGGCATTTTCAGGTCGAGGAGCAGCAGGGAGGGCGTTGGAGCGTCAACGTATTCTCCTTGTTTGCGCAGGAACTTTAAAGCCTCCTCACCGTCGTTTACGGCTATTAGCGGTTTGCTTACGGAGGCCTTCACCCACATCCTCTGGGTGATGAGCACGTCGTCGGGGTTGTCCTCCGCGAGGAGGACCGGGGATTCAGCTTGTTCGTCCGTCTCACACTCACCTCCCTCATATATTCGTAGAGTAGTTTAAGCTTCTCTCTAGATGGTTGAAGTCTTGGTCAGAAAGTTTGATGTTTGGCATCCATGTCTCCTCCGTCTTTTTCTTTGGGTATGTGAAGTAGAAGGTGCTTCCAGCATCGGGGCGGCTGTCCACCCATATTCTACCTCCCATGGACTCCACTATCCTTCTGCATTTGGCGAGGCCGACTCCAATGCCTGAGTACTCCTTCTGTGTGTGAAGCCTTTGGAAGAGGT
>JAUVHT010000060.1 GCA_030593155.1 Candidatus Bathyarchaeota archaeon | reverse complement strand
CCCCAAGGCGCCGACGGACGGGTCGAAGACATGGTAGGGACCGGCCTTTCCCCTGTTCAGGCCAGTCCTCTTGCCGCAAAGTTCTGCCATCAGACCCTTGAGGCTGCAGCCTTTCGCTATCAGGTGGCCCAGAGGCCTATGGGTGCTCCCGATCTGATCGCCTGCGTCGAGGTGAGCGCACACCCCTGCAGCGACGGCCTCCTGCCCCGTGTACATACCGAAGCGCGCGGGGATGTTGCCCTCTTTGATGAGGACCCGTGCGCTGTTCTCGAATGTCCGGATGCGTATCATCGAGCGGTATAACTGGAGTTTCACGTCCCTATTGGTCGCCAAATTTGACACGGGAGAAATACGAGGCTATGTAAATTTAGGAATTGCCCTTAAGGATCACGGAAAAGTGGATGAGACACGGGATAGACGGAATCAATCGGTCAGGCTGTAGCCGAAGCTCTCGAAGCAGTCCTTCGCGTCCTTGAGGGCGTCCTTGACCTTGTTATTCGTCTCCGTGCTAGCCTCCCATGGACGATCCTTCATGTCCATCATTCTGATGCACTTTTCGGCCTTCTCCTGCAAGTTGGAAATTTCCTTATCGGAGAGGACGCTTTTCAAGTCGTGCAGGAAGGTTATCTTGGCCTTCTTTACTCTGAGGCCTTCTTCGTAATGCTCTATGTCCCATTTTGTTGAGGGCAGCTTTACACGGTACTCTTCATCCGAGGCGTCTCTGATGCTCTTCCTCATCTCGAGCTCCTCGAGGCGTAGCCTCGCTTCGTTAAGCTCCATCTCCAGCGGTTCCAGGTTCCTAGCTTCTTCCAGCATCTCGTTCCGACGGTTCAAGCATGGCTTCAACCGGGTCGAGTAGTCGGCGAGGAGCCGGTCGAACTGCATCTCGTTCACCTTGCCCTCCTGGAGCATGTCCACTGACCAGAGCTGCATCGAGAGGCTCTTGACCAGGTTCTCCATCACGTCTCGGGTCGCTGGATCACATCCATCTTCCTTTTTTGAAGCCAGCGTCTCCACCGGCTCCAATACTGTAATCTTGTCATTCATTATGGGGGTCACCTCTTCCTCTTGTTGGGTCTCGGGGAGCACATCGACATCTACCTCTTCGCCTTCAACCCGATTCTCCTCGTCCTCCTCCTCGACCTGGAAAACGTAGCCGCAGCTGAGGCAGCGTTTCATCTTGGGGCTCTCGGCACCACACTCGGGGCAACTCACCAGCTCCAGACGCCACACGCCTTGATCTAACTCTGCCTGCTGGCCACTTCCCAATCGAATTCTACCCCGGAATTCACATCGATTATACAACTATATAACAAAAATTCATCAGGGATACATATCTCATCCATAATCTTTCGACAAGAAGCTCAACAAGGGCGAGATCTGGTATCCTAACCTCCTCTTGTCTCGTCAACCCTTTAAAGATCCATCTGAAACTCGAATGTCCCTCAATTTATATGTTTCCAGGCACTCTGGGAGGATGGAAATTCGGGAATTTTTATTTTCAACTGAACAATTCGGGCTAATACTTTAATATTGAGTATGCGGTTTTGATAGACCATCGAGGATTTTCGATGGATGAAAAGGGGGATTCCGTTAGTCAAGGGGTAGACTGGTCATCCCTCTATAGAAAGGAGGACTGGCTCGTTGTCTGGATGGGCTTCATCATACTGATTCTGACCGCTGTAGGGTTGATCACCAATGTGCCCAGCATCGGAACCTGGTCGAACCAAATCTCCGACGCCCTGAACCTCGGGGATCTAAGCCTCCTCGCCTTGCTGGGGCTGGGCATCCTCGCTCTAACCACATTGGGCGTGTACCTGAAGGGAGAGAGCCTCTTGGGGTACTGGTTGGGATTCCCCGTCATATTCGTCATGGCGATCCTCGCGTTCATCATCTCGAAACAGGCCACGATAAAGTACTACGGGCTCGCATACGTGCTCTGGGCTCTGCTCCTGGGCCTCGTTGTAAGTAATATCAGGGGAACACCAGAATGGTTGAAGGGCGCAGTGAAGACGGAGCTCTTCATCAAGATCGGCCTCGTGCTCCTGGGCGCCGAGATCCTATTCCAGACCATAGTCAAGGGCGGACTTGTAAGCGTCGCACAGTCAATAGGCGCCGTCCTAGTGACTTGGTATTTCTGCTATAATCTCGCCAGGAGATACGGGCTGAGCCAGTCCTTTG
Source organism: Candidatus Bathyarchaeota archaeon (assembly GCA_030593155.1). The sequence continues at coordinate 3,387 of JAUVHT010000060.1, read as the reverse complement.
CGAGCATCATGGCCTCCGCCGTCTCGATATGTGGCGTCTCAGCAGCCATCGCCGCCGGGGGAGCCGTCAAGGGGGACAAGAAGGAGATAAGTTTCACAATATCCATGGTCCTGCTCACCTCCATCGTGATGCTGGTGGTCGAACCTTTCATCGCAAGGATGATGGGCCTGCCCTCGGCCGTGGCTGGAGCATGGATCGGCGGCACAATAGACACCACGGGGGCTGTCGTCGCCGCCGGGGCCCTTTACGACGAGACGGCTATGACCGCGGCAGCGATAGTCAAGCTGGCCCAGAACGTCCTGATAGGAGTCGCGGCCTTCGGCCTGGCAATTTACTGGACTCTCAAGGTGGAGGGGCAGCCAGACGAGAAGCCCAGCCTGTTGGATATCTGGTTCCGCTTCCCAAAGTTCATAGTGGGCTTCGTGGCGGCATCTCTGATATTTTCCTTCGTCCTCATGCCCTCGATGGGAGAGCCAGCGGTGAACTCCATCTTAGGTCTCACGAAAAGCCTCAGGGGCTGGTTCTTCTGCTTGAGCTTCGTTTGCATCGGCCTAGAGACCCGGTTCAGCGACCTGATGAAGGTGGGGGGCAAAAAAGCCGCGTCCGTATACATCATAGCCCAGCTCGTGAACATCGTCCTCGTGTACTTCCTGGCCTGGTTTTTCTTCGGCGGGATCTTCTTCCCCTCACCCATCTAGACCCAAAAGACAATATCGGCTTGACCCCTTACCTCTATCTGGGTGCGGAGGTTGGAGGGGCGGCTCCTAGAAGTCCTGAATCTCTTCAGGCCGAGACGAAGGTTCAACTATTTGCAGATCGGGGTAACTTCACGTTGTACTCTCAGCTGCGTCATGTGCCCCCGGACATGCTTCTCAGATCAATGGAACTCCATCGACATGACACTGGAGACCTACCTGAGAATCGCCGAGTCCTTCCCTTCGGCCCGGAACGTATACCTCTCGGGCTGGGGAGAACCACTGCTCAACCCCCACTTTGAGGAGATGTTAAGGATTGCGAAGGAAGCCGGCTGCGCGGTGGGATTCACCACCAACGGAGCCCACCTCTACGGTGACATTGTGAAGACCTTGGTCAGCCTCCAGGTCGACCTCGTGAGCGTGTCCATAGCTGGAGCCAGTGCGGCTTCACACGAATCCAAGAGGACGGGCTCCGATTTCCATGGGATAATCGAGAAGCTGACCCTTCTGGACTCGATCAAGAAGATTAAGGGATCGGAGAATCCCCGGGTCATCCTTCTCTTCATGATGCTCAAGGACAACTTCGACGAGCTGCCGAGGGCTGTCGAGCTCGCCGCCAAGGTAGGTGCCGAAGGGATCGTTGCTACAAACCTCGACTACGTGGGGCACCCCCTTCAAGACGAGCTCAAAGGATTCTCATGTGGAAATACGCTAGCAGACCAACCAACCGAGGTTCGAGAGGCCAGGGAGATCGCAGAGGAACTGAGTGTAAATTTCAATGCATCTCCCCTGAAGGTGGAACCCGCCAAGAACTGCAGCGAGGACCCCCTTAACAACCTGTATATCTCGGAGAGGGGAGAAGTCTCTCCCTGTGTATACCTCAACCCTCCCCTCGGGCAGATACACAGAATATTCTGCGGCGAGAAAACGGTGATCCCGAGGCTCAGTTACGGCAATATCAACGAGAGAAGCCTGCTAGATATCTGGGGAAGTGAGGATTATGTCTCCTTCAGGAGGCATTTTGAGAACAGGCTGAAAGGGCAAGAGTCGTCCCCCCTCCCCGACCCGTGCAGGACCTGCTACAAGGCCTACGGAGTCTGACTGAAAGTTCCGAGGCTTTCAGCGTCTCTGACCCACAACCATACTATATTACTCCGATGAGGCCGAGGATCGCGATGCTCGGCAGGAGGGAGAGGGTAGCCACCGAGTCGGATAAGGACGTAATGACGGGGATGACGACGTTGTCTGGGTTCAAGCCTCTGTTGAAGGCTATGTGGGCGATCCAGAGGGCGAACAACGCTATGAACCCGAAGGTCATGAGGTTTGAGATCAGCGCTCCCCCCACGAGAATTGGGAGGCGCGCCTCGGGGATCGAGGCGGCGACTATTCCGTAGGTGATCAGGCCGAAGACCGCGTGCATCGGGAGTGCCACGGACTCCACTTGCAGTATCTGGCTGAGGGCGCTCCTCACCTCCTCCTTGAGGCTCCTCACGTCGCCAAGAGCCAGGCTGGTGGTCTTGGTGGAGCCGATTATGGAGCCTATGTTTCCCAGGGCGTTGGTCAGGGCTGGGTAGAGCACTACTACCCCGGGGTATCTCAGCAGGTTGCTGCTCATGGTCGAGAGGAAGTAGCCGTTGAGGCTCCCAAAGAGGCTGGACATGATCACGACTGTGGTTCCCTCCCGGATGGTCTGGTAGAAGAACTTGTCTCGGCGGTTTCGCCATATTAGCAACGCTGACAACCCTAGGATGAGAAAGAACACCCCGATCAGGAGGTGGACGTATGCGCCGCCAGATAGCACCATGAATATCGTGGCCACGAAGGTGGCGGTCACCACGATGTCGTTTATCGAAGCCAGGATGGGGTAGACCAGGATGTCAGGATCGAGGCCCTTCCTAAAGGTAGTGATGGCGATGATCGATGTCAAGGGGATGGACAGGGCCATGGCCGTGACACAGGCTACCGGGGGGATTACGATGAAGAAGAACGCCTCCCCGATGGAAGCCTGACCGAAGGCGAGGTTCAGGGCGAAGGAGAAGATCCCCATCGCCAGGGTGTCCAAGAGGGTGATGACGAAGATGGAGCTGATCAGCTGCGTGTAGACGGGGGTGTTGTCTCTGATCCGAGGGCGGATGAGGCCGAGGTGGAGCATCGTGGCGAGGTTGCCTGAGAAGATGCCCCCTATCCCCCCTCTGATGGTGAGGATGGGGGGGAAGAGGGCGAGGATCCAGGGGGCCGCCTGGAACTGGGGGGTGAGAAGGGAGATGAGGCCTCCGGCGAACAGGCTTAAAATGTTGAAGGAGAGGGCGATCAGAGTCTGGAATGGGATCGTGTTATAGAATGGCCTCTTGGGCCCCGTGTGACTCGTGGTTGCCCCATGGATAGGACGACTCCATTTCACTCAGCAGGACCTACCTCAGCCCTGGCGTACCTTAACATGTTTACATTATAAAAATGTACCATTTTCCCACGAGACAAAAGGAGCCAGGTGTAATTATTTGACCAAAAAACGGGGGGTCATCCGCCCCAGATCATCTTAAAGTACCTGAGCCGCGCACGCGCTGAGGATTATTTCATTCACGTGCTTCCCCGGTCACTCAACGAGGACTTTTAACTCCACTGCACGCACGGCGCCTAGTCATAGTAGATGAGGTCAAAGTCCTCCAGGATACCGTGGAGCTTGACGACCGCC
>JAUVHT010000032.1 GCA_030593155.1 Candidatus Bathyarchaeota archaeon | reverse complement strand
CCTCATCCCCGCGGCCATCGACCAGGACCCCTACTGGAGGATGACCAGGGACATCGCCGAGAAGATGGGCTACTACAAGCCGGCCCAGATCCACGCCAAGTTCCTTCCCGGCCTGGGCAAGGGGGGTAAGATGTCATCCTCGATACCGGAGACGGCAATCTTCACCGTCGACCCCCCCGAGGATGCAGAGAAGAAGGTGATGGGGGCATTCACAGGGGGGCAGCCCACCGTCCGGGAGCAGAGGGAGAAAGGGGGAGACCCCACAGTCTGCAGCATCTACGCCTACTATTACTTCCTGTTCGAGGAGGACGACGCCAGACTCGTCGAACTGGAGAACGAGTGCAGATCGGGAGCCCTGGTCTGCGGCGACTGCAAGGCGCGGTTGGCGAAGATCATCAGCAGGTTCTTGGTCGACTTCCAAGAGAAGAGGGAGAAGGCCAAGGACAACCTCCAAGACTTCCTCATAAAATAATAAACCACCAACGTTCCCTAACTTTACACACGAAGGTCCATTGAACCTTTTCTCCTTAGGAGAAGATTATATGATGCGGGTAATTTTATTCATATTAATTATTCAAATGGTCGGAATATCCTATTTTTTGATATCTTTTATAAATGTTTAATAATCTTGGTTTTTCAAGGTTTACTTGAGGCTTTTAGAAATGAAGAGCTTGATCAAGATTTACGGGCCTCCTACTTTGAAGGCTATCAAGGAGCTTCAGAAGATCGCCATCGACATGCCCGAGGTCTGCATCATGGACACCCTCATCTCCCAGGACATGCCAAGGTTCGACTCGGTCGAGGGCACCATGGAATTCTTCGGCGGTGCAGGCGAGGTAACCGTGGAACGCTGTAGCAACATAATCAGCAAGTCCGGAGAGTCCCTTGGAGAGCACGACTTCTTCTTCGAGTGGTTCACAGAACCCAACATGGACCAGCTGAACGACCTCATCGGGAAGATAGACGAAGCCCTAGCCCCCCTCGGATGCAAGTACACAATAACAACGAAGTAGACCTGAAAGTTCACCTCATTTTTTTCACCTGAAAAACTAGTTGAATTAGGGATCAGGAAGCTCAAAATTAAAAAAAGGAGGCCTTTACGTTTCCTTTTCTGCCCCAGTCATCTCTCGTATTTGTCGATGTAGGCGAACTCCTCGAAGGGACGCCGCGGCGGCCTCTCCTTCTCCTGTTCCTTCTGGCTCTCCGTGAGGAGGTCGTGGAGGACCCCTGCGTGCTTCCCCACCGCCACGAGGGTGATGACCTGCATCTCCTCCGGGATACCAAGTATCACCTTAACCTTCTTCTCCCTGTATCCCGCTATCGGGTGGGCGACGAGGCCCAGCTCCGTGGCCCTGAGGATGAGGAAGGCCGTGGCCATCCCCGTGTCGAACTGGTGGTAGACCCGGCCCCGGACGCTGCAGTCGTCCTCCTCCCTGCTGAACACGGCGACGATCATCGAGGCCCTCTGGATCCACCTGTTGTTCTTGGCCAGGGCGCCATGCATCTCCCCGAGGAATTCGGGGTCCCTTACGAACACGAACCTCCAAGGCTGGTAGTTGAAGCAGGATGGGGCGAGGCGGGCGCTCGCCGCCAGGTCCCTTATTAGCTCGTCTGTGATGGTGGTGGGGTCGAGGGATCTGTACGCCCTCCTCGTCTCGATGGCCTCTCTGACCTCCATTGGCCCCTACTCCTGGCTCCCCTTCAGCTCCGCGAGCTTCTCCTTCACGTCGTCGACGTGGCCACCGACCTTCACCTTCCGCCACTCGTGGGCTATCCTCCCCTCCGGGTCGATGAGGAATGTGCTCCTGACGACGCCGTGGAACTCCCGGCCGTACATCTTCTTCAACTTCCAGACGCCGTACTCCTCCAGGACCCCGTGATCGGGGTCGCTCAGCAGGGTGATGGTGAGGTCGTGCTTCAGGCAGAACCCCTGGTGGCTCTCCACCGAGTCGGGGCTGACGCCGAGGACGACGGCTCCCATGGCCTCGAACTCGGCCTTGTTCAGCGTGAAGTCGAGGGCCTCCAGGGTGCAGCCTTTGGTGTTGTCCTTGGGGTAGAAGTACAGGACCCCCCATCTCCCTTTGATGTCGCCGAGGCATATCTCCTCGCCGTCCTGGTTGAGGAGGCAGAAGGCCGGGGCTTCCGATCCGACGCTCGGTTCAACCATTCAGAAACCTCCATGGGAGGGAGTCGGACGACGATATTTAAACCGGCTGTTCAACCAAGGGGGCGAGAGAGAGTGAGAGGTTAGTGGTGCTCGTGGGTGTGCCCCGCTTTGCGCAGGTTGAAGAGGGCCCTCTGGACCACCTCGGGGGCTGCGGGGTGGATGTACATGGCGCGGTGGATGGAGTCCGGCGTGCCATCCTCGGTGTTCATCGCGTTGATGATCTCCTGCATCATGACCGCGGCGTAGGGACCGACGATGCTCCCCCCGAGGATCTTGTTTGTGGAAGCGTCGATGACGAACTTCACGAAGCCCTCTTCGACTCCCATGGCCGCCCCCATCGCAGTGTTCTTGTAATCATAGGAGCCGATGAGGACGTCGTACCCGGCGTCGAGGGCCTGCTGCTCCGTCATGCCGACGCCGGCGACCTGGGGGTGGGTGAAGACGGCGTAGGGAACGGCGGAGTAGTCTACGGCCTCCTTGTGTTGGTGGGTGAAGTTGTTCCAGGCGACTCCGGCCTCGTAGTTGGCCACGTGCTTGAACATGTGCTTGCCGATGGCGTCCCCGAAGGCCCAGATCCTGGGCTTGCTCGTCTCCAGGTGCTCGTTGACGATTACATAGCCCCTGTCGTCCAGTTCGACCCCTGTATTCTCCGGCTTCAACAGGTCGGCGTTGGAGCGGCGGCCTGCGGCGATCAATATCTCCTCCCCGCGGAATCTTCTTCTCTCACCGGTGGCCTTGCTGACGGTTGCGATCTCCTTCAGGCCGCCGTTCCTGCGGGCCTCGACCGCCTCCACGCCGTAGTGGATGTCCATCCTCTTCCCCATCTCGCGGCCCAGGAGCTCCGAGACCTCGGGCTCAGCGAACTTGATGAGGCGGGGGCTCCTGCTGAGGAGGGTGATCTCGCTCCCGACGCTGGAGAAGAAGTGGGCTAACTCGACGGCCACGAAGCCTCCCCCGACGATTAGGATGCTCTCGGGGCGCTCCCTGATCTCCCAGACGTTCCTGCTTGTCCGGTAGCCCGCCTCCTCCAACCCCTCGATGGGGGGTATCCTGGGCCTGGCGCCTGAGACTATGAAGACGTTCTCTGCCCCGATGGTCTCTCCGCCGACCTCCATGGTATAGTCTGAGACGAACTCCCCCACGTCACGGTACATCGTCAGGCCGGGGGCCGGCCTCACCCCTTCCTCCATGTGGTTCACGTCCTCCTCCACTAGCTTGGCGCTGCGCTCCATGATGTGGGCGAAGTCGATCTCCTCTATGCTGGCCTTGATGCCCAGCTTCCTGGCCTCCCGGATGGTGTTGATGATGTCTGCGGGGTAGATCACCATCTTGGACGGGATGCAGCCCCTGTTCAGGCATGTGCCGCCCAAGGGGCCGGCCTCGATGACGGCGACCTCCATCCCCCGATTGAGGGCGGCGTCTGCGATGGACATCCCCGAGCCTGAGCCGATGATCATGATGTCAAAATGCTTCATGACGATCAATAGAGATTCGGGAACGACGGGTTAAAAACCCTGAATTTTCAAATTCAGGTTCAGCGTTGGCTTTGCAGGGCTATCTTATTCCAGCTTTTCCGTGCCGTACTTGCTGTAGTAGTCCACCCAGAGGCGCCTCAGGTCCTCGTCTAGGCTGTCCTTGATGAGGCCGTAGATTTTCTGGATGTTCTGGATGGAGAACACCTTCAACCCCAACTCCTCCTCGATGTACTGGACGGCTCCTTTCTCCTCTATGTTATCCGTGTCCCCCATCTTCTCCTGCCTGTCGACGGCGATGATAAATCCTACGACCTCATGGTTCCCAAGCAGCTTCAGCTTCTCGATGCTCTCCACCTTCGTGGTGCCCGTCGTGATGGTGTCGTCCACGATCAGGATCCTCTGCCCCTGCTCGAAGTAGCCTGCGCCCACGATGACCTTGTCCGCGGAGAGGTCCCCGTAGTCCTTTTCCTCCTTCCGGTCGTACATGTACCGTTTGTCCATGCCGTAGAGCTCTTTGAGCCCTTCACAGGTCAACGTGGCGAGGCTGATGCCCTTGTAGCTGGGGCCGAAGACGTAGTCAAAATCCTTGAGCAACCCCTGCTCCATGAGGAGAACGACGTAGCTGGCGAAGGCCCACTTCACCGCCGCCAGGGACTCTCCGTCGGTGAGGGCGCCCAAGTTGACGAAGTAAGGAGAGGGCCTCCCGCTCTTCAATATGAATGGCTCATCCGGGTTGGGCGGCAGCCGGAGAGCGCCTTTCTTCATGAGGATGTCCAGGAAGACCTGCTCGATCTTCTCTCTGGAGACCAGTCCGCCTCCCTCCAAACTGAAGCCGTCGCTGTTGATGTAGTCGAGGATGGAACCGTAGTAGAGGAGGGAATCACAGTAGGTGCACCGGAGCTTGATGGACTCGACTTCGTCGTCGGCCTCCATGTCGAACCGGGTCCGGGGTGGTGTGTACTCGTCGTTGGTGGGGCAGAGGGGGTTGGGACAACTGAAGATGCCCTCGATCTGCTCGGGGAGCAGTATCCGGCGCTTGTCCTTCACCTGCCAATCCTCGATTATGTTGATGGTGGCCGACGGTGCGACGAGGGCTATGAGGTCGATCTCCCTGCTGGTCAGGTAGGAGCCCTCGATCTTGATGAGGTCCTTGGCCCCCTGGCTCCGGCTCTCCACGTTCTGGGCGATGAGGGTCCTCGCCTTCGGGTCCACCTTGAGCAGCCTCAGGACTTGGAACGCTTTTCCTGCCGGGATGTGGTCTATGACTATCCCATTCTCGATCTTGCTGACCAGAAGCTGCCTGTCCGACATCTTTAATCTCCCCTAGAATCCTGACCCTAGGATAGAAAAACCTTGCCTTGGACCCGGGAAGGTGAATATTGTGGGGGCATAACCCCTCATCTCCTGAGCGAGGGGAACATGATATTTAGGATAAAAACACCGTAATACACGCGCAGTAACTCGAACAATCCGAGGCCAGACGGTGAGAGATGGAAGAGAGATCCCCGGCGAAGGTGCGATCTATCCAGAGGGGGCGTTCTTGGATTCCCTATACGACTTGGAAGAGGACGTTGAGGGAGGGTCAACCCCTCTTCGAGAGTTGCTCAAGGAGGTGTTGGAGCGGATCATCGAGAAAAGGCTCGAATACTATAGCTGGCTTCCCCCGAAATCCTAGGAATAGTTGACATGCATTATGGAAAATTTTCCGGTACAACCAAGTTTTAGGTGTCTATCAACGAGTGCGTGGTCGCATTTTAGGGGAACGGTTTAAGTCTACCCCTCTCGTTGATGTAAGACGATTAGAATGAGTGGAATAGACTCTTCATTCAGGGAGGACAGGGGGGTCGGGCGCAGCCCCGAGGTCTCGGATTTTTTTGTGCGCCGTTCGGGCCTCATCGCGGTGCTCGTGATAATAATCATCGCAGGGGGGGTCATATACACCCAGGCCTTCGTGCGGACCCCCGCCGGCTACAGAGGGGTCCTCCTGACCTGGGGTAAGCCAGAGGAGAAGATACTCGGCGAGGGGTTGAGCTTCATCATACCCTTCGTCCAGTCCGTGGAGTTTATGAACGTCCAGATACAGAAGGCAGAGTCCACCGAGTCCGCGGCTACCGACGACCTCCAGGTGGTCTCGACCACCGTCGCCGTGAACTTCAAGCTCAATCCTAACGCCGTCAACGAGATCTACCGATCGCTCAGGAAGGACTATGTCTCCAGGGTCATCAAGCCCAACATCGAGGAGTCCCTCAAGGCTGCTACCGCCCAGTACACCGCCGAAGAGCTCGTCACAAAGCGGGCTCTGATGAAAGCCACCTTCGGAGACATCCTAGAAGAAAGGCTCGCAGTCTTCGACATAGAGGTAATAGCCGTCTCTCTAACCGACTTCCAGTTCAGCCCAGCTTTCGCCGCTGCCGTCGAGGCCAAGGTCACCGCCGAGCAGAGTGCCCTTGAGGCCAAGAACAAGCTTGAGCAGATCCGGTTCGAGGCCCAGCAGCAGGTCATCCAAGCCGAGGCGGAGAAGAACGCGACCATCGCCAGGGCTCTGGGAGAGGCAGAGGCGGTCATCATCGAGGCCGAAGCCACGGCCCAGGCCATCGAGGTGATAACCGCCCAGATGACCCCTGAGTACGCCCAGTATCTCTGGCTGAGACAGTGGGACGGCAAGCTCCCGCTGGTCGTCGGGGATGGGGAAGGCCTCATCATCGATGTCTCCTCCCTCACAGATGAGGGCGGATAGCTCCCAACAACCCTTTTTCCACTTTCTTTTTTCATTCAAATCATCGGTAGATCCAGCCGGAAGGTTAAAGTTGAAATATCCTCGTTGACCTATAGACGACTATGTCCGAGGAAAAACTGGAAGAGTTCCTGAGGATCGGGAACGACTGGGAGAAGCTAAAGACATCAGTACCGGGAGTCTTCATCCAGAAGCTGCCTCCCTACAGATCCTCCCCGAGTAGGCTGGCCGTGGAGATCAACCCTGTCGACGCTTCCGGCAACACGACCAAGAGGAGGGGGCTGCTCATACGGTTCTCCGACGAGTACGAGGCGTTCAAGGACATCCTGAACGACGAGAAGCTCCCGAAGCTGCTGGAGATGCTGGACAAGGTCAACCCCGGCGCTGGGCGGAGAACCAGAAAGCTGGACGAGGACATCCTAGAGATCTAGCCTTCGTACTCTCCACGTTCAAAGGATGAGAAAAGAAAAGAGGGTGGAAGGTCCTCGATTCCGTGAGGGAGTCAGTCTTCCTCTTCTTTGACTTGTTCGAGTCTCCAGACGGTCCCCTTCTTGGATATGCAGTGGATCCTGTAGACGCTGTCGTCGTCCCCCTCCCAGGAGGAGACGCCCGCGGCGCAGTGGGAGATGTAGGGGCGTGCGGGGTCGTAGGCGCCGAAGCATAGGCCCTCGGCGCGGGCCATGGGGTGCTTGAAGACGAAGGTGTCCCCGACCTCGTGGTTGCACTTGCCCAGCTTCTCCTCGCAGGTCATCCTGACTTTGGTTTTCCAGAAATCTTCGCTCATTTTCGCTCCTGGTTTTTCCTGTGGTATATTCCAATATAAACCGAGTGGACGGGTTTATGGGTGGGAGGCCCGTGAAACTGGGCTCCGTCGGCAACCTTCGTCCTGCCGACCTATGTTCGGATGCATCTTTCTACATTGAGGTCGTTGAGATGCGGGTAGCGGAAGACGTGTTGGAACTCATAGGGAACACCCCTTTTCACTCATGTCCGTACGGTGCACAAGAATTATGAGCACGTCGTCCATGATGTGTCTAGGCGGTGAACTTTCCAGATGAAGATCGGATTCGACCTCGACGGCGTCCTGTGTGACACCGATATGAATTTCCTACGATTGTTGGAGCGGGTGCCCCCCTTCCAAGATGATCTGGAGAAGATGATGGAGTTTGAGGTCTGGTATTTCAACGAGAGGAAGCCCCTCCTGAACCCCGAGAACTTCATGAGCGAGGGGGACGAGTACTATATTATCACCGGCAGAGACAACAGGTTTCACGGCGAGGTCACCGAGATGTGGTGCAGGAAATTCACGCCGAACGCCAAGGGCGTCTACTGCGTCGGGGAGTATCCGAAGCCCGTAGAGGAAGGAAAGGCGAAAAAGATTGTGGAGCTGGGCTTGGATGTGTACATAGACGATCACCCCGTGACCGTCAAGAAGCTCAGGGCTACCCTGCCGAGCCACGTGAAAGTGATCCAGTACGGGGGCCGATGGATAAAATAGGGCAATGTTTCCGTGATTATCGCGAAATTATGGGATTATTCCCATCTAGAGCGAATATCGCGAAAACTCTCTCAGCCCACCACTCGGAGCTCGTCCTCCGGCGTCGACAGGTATCTTGGGCTCTCCTTTTCCACCACGACGACATCCTCGTGGAGGAGGCCCCCCCACCCC
>JAUVHT010000046.1 GCA_030593155.1 Candidatus Bathyarchaeota archaeon | reverse complement strand
TTATCATGGCTGACAGCTTCCCAGGGGAGTTGGTGCAGTACAGGCAGAGTATCGGTTTCCCCCATTCCTCCGCCTTCCCGATCTCATAGCCGACCCCCAGGGAGGGGAGGGAGACCTCGGCGACCACCACGTCTGCGGACTCCAGCCATCTGATGTCTCTCTCATATATGTCCCTGTCCGGCCCCCAGTCTCCGTCCAGGTCTGCGGCCTCGTCGCAGATGTGCTCCGTGAACACCCTGCCGTATCCCCTCAGATGATTGAGCAGCTCCCTGCAGGTCTGGGAGTCGATCCCTCCCCCGCGGATGGAGGCTGCGAAGTAGATCTTCATGGCTCGGTCACTCCTGGATAGTTTTGGCTGTATCCATCTCGATGTTCTGCCTGTAATTGGGGTAGAATCCGTTAAATCTTGATCGGCCCCAGTATCTCCGGTGAGATTCTTGTCAGAGAACGGAAAGCTTAGCAAGTTCTGGCTCCACGAGCTGACCCGCCCAGCCTTCGAGGACTGGCTGGACAACGAGCCCGCCCCGGTGGTGATCATCGGCGTCGGCGCCATAGAGCAGCACGGACCCCACCTCCCCCTGGGCATGGACAGCCACGGGGCGAGGCACTTCGTCCACGCGGTTGCCAAGAGGACGAACAGCGTCGCCTTCCACCCCTGCTGGCCGGGGTACTCGCCCCACCACATGGGCTTCAGGGGCACCGTCACCTTCAGGGAGGAGACACTCCTCGCCGTCCTGATGGACACCATCGCCAGCCTCGCCGACCACGGGGTCAAGAGGTTCGTGATGTCCAACCACCACGGCGGCAACAGGGAGATCTTCAACCTCACGGCCCGGCTAGCAAAGAACTACTACAACGTGATGGTGGCCACTCCCAGCGGCCCCAGCGACACGGATATGGCTAAGGAGGTGGCAGATAGGCAGAAGCGCTACTGGGACGTCCACTCGGGGCCCACTGAGACCTCTGGCGCCCTCCACCTCTTCCCCGAGCTGGTGGAGATGTGGCGCCTGGATGGCTGGGAGCCCGCTTTGGAGATGCACCCGAGGCTCTTCGAGTTCATGGATCCCGACAGGGAGGACTTTGAGGTGGTCAGCCAGGTGAGATCCGCATGCATGCCCCCTGTGAACATCGACTTCACATCCACCGGCGTCTACGGCATCAACGACCCGAGGACCGCCTCCGCAGAGGAGGGGGGGACGCGCTTCGAGGAGCGGGTCAAGTTCTTTGTGGACTTCATCGATACTTGGAAGACGATACCCATCCCCGACGCCTTCAAGGACTGAATTTTTCCCTACTTTTTTCCAAATAACTAGACTTTTCAAGTCGCTAAAATCCATGGTTGGCTTACTCTAGGCTCCGCTCTTCAAGCCTCTCCCCGACCAACGCCATCAGGTCATCGAGGATCTCGGTGGCATACATCTCGTCACTGCCGATGAATATCTCAAGCTCTCCCCCTCTATGTATGCCGAGGGGAACCCCGCCTCTCTGTAACGCTCTCGGAACTCGTCCCTGTGGAGGAACTCCACCCGGACACCCAGCCCCCTCGACGAAACTCCTCCAGCGCGGCCTCATGGTTGCCAGCCCGTACGTGAGGGCGCAAAGCCTGCAGGGATAGGTGCTGGGGGAGACGACCTTCCTCATCCCATCCTTTAGGGCCTCTAAGAAGCCGCTGTCGGCGTTGTACGCGAATATCAGAAGGAGATCGGAGGGGCTCATCGTGATCCCTCTTCGAACGGCCCACTATTTACCTTAACAACAGGCGCAACCCGCTCTTCTTTTAATCTCCTGAGCGGATTCAGTAAACCATGAAGCCCCTGGTCGCCATAGTCAAGGTCGAGGGGAGCGTGGAGGACGCCGTCAGGGAGGCCGTTGGGCTCCTCGGGGGGATAGGAGAGTTCGTGAAACCCGGGGGATCCTACCTCGTCAAACCCAATCTTTTCACGACGATAACCGCCGATAAGGGGGCCACCACGGATCCTCGTATCTTCATGACCCTGGCGGAGATGATCGAGGAGGCCGGTGCGAAGCCGGTGGTCGGGGAGTGCCCCGCGATGGCCTCCTACGCACGGCCCGACATCGTCTTCGACGGCCTTGGCGTCAGGGGGATCTGTCGGGAGGCCGGGGTGGAGATAAACGTTCTAGACAGGGAGGAGCCGGTGAAGATGGTAAACGAGGAGGGCGAGGTGTTGAAGGAGTTCTGGTTCCCCAGGTTCGCCCTGGAGTGCGACGGCATCTTCAACGTCCCCAAGCTCAAGACCCACACACTCACCAAGCTGACCTGCGCGGTCAAGAACCTGTTCGGCCTCCAGCAGGGGGGGACCAAGGCCCACCACCATGTCCGGACGGGCAACGACCCCGAGGCCTTCAGCCGCCTCCTCGTTGACCTCTACGGCTGCATCAGTGACCGGGTCGTCCTTAACGTCGTGGACGCCGTCGTGGCGATGGAGGGGGAAGGGCCCACCACCGGAGACCCCGTCGACCTGGGCCTCGTCATCGCCGGCGATGACGCGGTCGCCGTCGACTTGGTAGCCTCCGCCGTCATGGGCTGGGATCCGCTGGAGGTCGGGACGAACTTCCTGGCCGTCGAGCGAGGGCTGGGTCCCGCATCACTCGATGAGGTTGAGGTCGTGGGCTCACCCGTAGCCGTGGTAGCTCGGCCCCTCAAGAGGCCTCAGATCCACTCTGACGGCCAGGCGTTCATCGACATCCGGATGCCCATCGAGTGCGACGGGGAGAAGTGCACCGGCTGCGGCATATGCGCCGAGGTCTGCCCCGCAGGGGCCATAACGATGCACGGGAACCCGGAGATCCACGACCCCAGCTGCATCCAGTGCTTCTGCTGCATCGAGCTCTGCCCTAACGGCGCCCTCAGAGCCATCAGGAAGGAAGGCTAGCGGATAATCCTTTCAAGGCCCGAAGCCCTTCATAATCGAGGGTCAATGTCCGAGAGATGCGTCTTCTGCAGGATCATCAGGGGCGAGCTCCCCGCCTACAAGGTCTACGAGGACGAGAGGGTCCTCGCCTTTCTGGACATCAACCCCTCGGCCCCCGGCCACACACTGATAATCCCCAAGGCCCACATCGCCAAGGTCGAAGACCTGCACGAGGAGGACGCTGCGGCTCTGTTCGGGGCCCTCCGCGACCTAGTGGGCGGGATCCAGAAGGCGATGGACGCACCGGCGAGCACCATCGGCATCAACAACGGCCGGGAGAGCGGCCAAGAGGTCCTCCACGTCCACATCCACGTCATCCCCCGGTCCAGGGGCGACCGGGGAGGCATAATCCAGGGTATCGCCCGGGGCCATAGACGCCCCGGCGTGGAGGAGATGGAAAGGATCGCAGGGAGGATCCGGGAACTGGCCTCCGACACGGCCAAGTGAAAAATTCAGGTTTACTTCTTCAAGACTTCAAGGGGGAAAGGCCAGGCGTCCAGGCTGCCGTCCAAGAACTTGACATCCTCGTAGCCCATCGATCGCAGGACCCGCTCGGCGGCGTAGGCCGTGATGCTCGTGTTGCAGAAGAAGATGATCTCCTTGTCCTTGGGGAGCTCAGGGCGTCCCTCCATCAACTCCTCAAACGGCATGTTTATGGTCCGCTCGTTCTCGATGGTCTGCTCCTCGTAGGAGGGCCGGTCCCTGCAATCGGCGAAGACGAAGTCCTCGTTGCTCTCAAGCCTCCTCTTCATCTCGACCGGCGGCACGCCGTGGGCCAGTCCGTCTACTTTGTTCCTGATGACGTTGGCCGCGTGGGCGATCGCGTCCATCGCCTCACTATACGGCGGAGCATAGGCGAGGTCGAGGTCGGCCAGGGCCTTCACGTCCCCGCCGAACTTGAGGACGGTTGCCGCAACGTCGATGCGCTTGACGCCGTCGCCCTCTCCCACCACCTGACAGCCGAGGACCCTGCCCGTCTTCCGGTCGGCGACGAGTTTCACGACGAAGAATTCAGCCCCGGGTATGTAGTGGCTGTGATCCCTCCTCGGGCAGAGGGACGTGACCACATCATAGCCCAGCTCCCGTGCTTTCTTCTCGGTGATGCCGGTGGCTCCGCAGTTGAAATCCAACATCTTGAAGACCGCTGTCGCGGTAACGCCGGGGAAAGTGGTCCTCTTCCCGTTGATGTTGTCGGCTATGATCCTCCCGTGCTTGTTGGCGGTGCTGCCCATGGGCGTGTATACCTTCTCGCCGGTGACCAGATGGGTGTTCTCGACGCAGTCGCCGCCGGCGTAGATGTCCGGGTCGCTGGTCCGGAGGCAATCGTTAACGGCGATGGCCCTCGTAGGCCCTATATCTAGACCAGTTTCCACCGCTAGTTCGGTGTTAGGGCGGACTCCGATTGCCACGACGACCAGATCGGCGTCGACTCTCCGCCCGTCGGCAGTCTCCACCCCTGCGACCCTTCCCGTCCCGTCGTCGAGTATCTTGCTGACCGGGCTCCCCGTCGAGACCCTGACGCCGCTCTCCTTGAGGTACTTCTCCAGGAGGAGGGCCATCTCTTCGTCCATGAGGGTGGGCACTAGGTGGGGCATCATCTCGAGGACGGTGACCTCGCATCCCCTCCCCACGAAGGCGCCGCATGTCTCCATGCCGATGAGGCCCCCTCCCACGATGACGACCCTCCTGGCGCCCCGGTCCAAGGCCTCCTTTATGGTCTTGGCGTCATGGGGGTTGTACAATCGGTGGACGCCTTCGAGCTCGATGCCCTCCATCTTTGGGACGAAGGGGCTGGCTCCCGTTGCCAGCACCAGCTTGTTATAGGGAAGGTCCCTGGTTTCGCCCGTTCTCAGGTCCTTCACCGTGACCGTCTTCGCCTTTCTGTTGATTTTGAGCGCCTCGGTGTTGTCCAGAACCCTGACGCCCTTATGGTCCCGGAAGTAGGACGCATCTCTGAGTACACCCCTCGCCGTTGTCCGCAGGGCGTCGTACTCCTCTATGACGTCCTCGACGTAGAAGGGCAAGCCGCAGCCCGCGTAGCTGATGAGGTCCCCCCTCTCTACGATGGTGATCTCGGCGTCTTGATCGAGTCTCCTGCAGCGCGCCGCGGTCTTGGGGCCCGTGGCGACGCCTCCGATGATGACTATCTTCCTCCTTTCCAAAATGGAAAGCCTCCAATACTCTAGGGTGGCCCGTTTTTAAGTTGCTATGCTGGGTAGGCAGTAAACCCGTGTTAAGGGATCTTGTTCGGCTCCGATAACTTCTAAAACAGCGATTCCAACTCCTCTAGCGCTTCGAAATGTCAGTCCTCTTCGAACCCTACGAAATAGGCCCCCTGGAGATCCGGAACCGCTTCATGAGGTCCCCCACCACTTCCTACTGGTCCGACGAACGGGGCGTCGTCCGCCCGGAGATCATCGACCTCTACAGGCGCCTGGCCGAGGGAGGCGTGGGCCTAATAATCAAGGGCCACACGTATGTCGCCGACGCGGGGAAGGCCCACAAGGGAATGGCGGGCATCAGCGGGGACATCCACGTGCCCAAGCTCCGGGAGCTCACAGATGTCGTACATGAACATGGCGGGAAGATCGTCACCCAGCTCAACCACGCCGGCTATAAGAGCATCGTGGACAGAGCCGGACCCTCCGAGTACGGGGAGGCGGACTGGACGGCGAGGGCCCTCACAGTCGACGAGATCCACGAGATAGTGGACGCCTTCGGCGACGCCGCGCAGCGGTCCATGGACGCGGGCTTCGACGGCGTCCAGATCCACGGCGCCCACGGCTACCTCGTCTCCCAGTTCCTCTCCAGGCTCGCGAACAGGAGGAACGACGAGTACGGCGGCAGCTTGGGGAACAGGATGCGCCTCCTCAACGAGGTATACGACGAGATCCGGGCTAGGGTCGGGGGTTGCATCCCCGTGCTCATCAAGATCAACTGCGACGACTTCAGCCCCAGCGGGTTCACAGTCGAGGACAGCATCGAGGTGACCAAAGCCCTATCCAAGAGGGGTATCAACGCCATCGAGATCAGCGGCGGGGGAGTCGGCCAGGTAGCAGAGATCAGGCGAGTCAGGGCGAGGTCAGACGACCCCGAACTCTCAGAGGCCAACTTTGCCGGCCATGCCGCCAAGATCAGGGAGGCCATCAAGCCGACGACCATGGCCCTGGTCAACGGCATCAGGAGCCGAAGGTGTATGGAGGCCATCATAGAGAAGGACGTGGCCGACCTCATCTCGATGAGCAGGCCTTTCATCAGGGAACCCAACCTTGTACGGCTCCTAGAGGTGGGGCAGCCGGCGGCGACCTGCATCTCCTGCGATGCCTGCCGCGCCCCCGGGGTCTTCGGCGAGATGATGCTCCGCTGCCACCTCGAGTGAACACACAGTTACGAGAGGAATCAAGTTTCGCCGTTTAACTGTGATTAACTGGTGACTGCGCGCGCCTTGATCGTCTTCACTATCATGAGGCGGCTGGAGAAAGTAGGTATCTCATAACTCCCTAAATCGCGAAGTATTTCAATTCAAACACGGGAAGATATCCGGAGACTGTTGTGATCCTCCCCGAAGGCAGATCATTGGAGCTTTCCCAAGAGCTTCTAAAGGGCGCCATAGACATCCACGTCCATGC
>JAUVHT010000076.1 GCA_030593155.1 Candidatus Bathyarchaeota archaeon | reverse complement strand
GAAGCCCACGATGGTCAAGGACGCCCCAAGCTCAAGGATGTAGAGGGACCAGAAGGGGGAGATTAGAAAGAGGACTCCCTGGCCGAAAGACTCTGTTATCGCCATGACCAGGGCGTTTCCCTTCATGCCGAGCACGCCCTTACCGGATATACCCTCCAAACGTGTTCCGCCTTCTATTGTGATGCACCCTTGTTCCTGTTCTTTCATGAAAATAACGGGTATCCCCAGTCAGTCATTCTTCATTGAGAAACAACTATTATACTTTATAGTCTTTAATCGGAGTAATGAAGGAGTGGTAGGATTCCATGGAGACAAAGATTCTATTTATCGGATGGGCCCCAAATTGGTCTAAGGACATAGCCGAACCCTCCACAACGCTGATAGGGACAGGATTCGACTCTGG
Source organism: Candidatus Bathyarchaeota archaeon (assembly GCA_030593155.1). Next base: position 4,109 of record JAUVHT010000076.1, on the reverse strand, counting down.
AACGAACCACCTGGAATACGAGTTCTACGAGCACATCGCCACCCACAAGATCATCGAGAAGGCGGTGAGCGCCGAGAAAGAGGGATACGACGCCGTCGTCATAGGATGTTTTTACGATCCAGGGTTGAGAGAGGCCAGGGAGCTCGTCGAAATACCCGTTGTGGGTGTCTGCGAGGCGAGCCTCCACGTGGCCTCCATGATATCTGCGGGCAAGTTCTCGGTGCTCGTGGGCCGAAGGAAGTGGATCCCCAAGATGGCGGACAACGCCCAGAACTACGGCCTCGATTCAAGGATAGTATCGTGGAGGGTGCTGGGCTTGACCGTTCCGGACATGAGGGACGAAGAGAAAACCCAGGCGGCCATCCTCCGGGAGGCAAGGAGTGCTGTGGAGGAAGACCTAGCGGAGTGCGTCGTGCTCGGTTGCACCGGAATGGCGGGACAAGCGAGGAAGGCACAGGAAGAGCTCTGTGTACCCGTCCTGGACCCAGTTCTGATGGGGCTGAAGGTGGCGGAGCTTAGAGCGACCCTGTGGAAGAGATTCGGCATCTCCCAGAGCAAGATCGGGGGATACGAGGCCCCTCCCCCAGAGGAACTGGAGCCCATCTTTAGACGGGTCTACGGAAAGCAGCCTAAAAAATAATCGAAACCCCTCTGCGAGGTTACACCTTTTTTCATTTAATAAATTGGTGGCATTTGACGAAATGCCCGGGTTCAACCTCTACCATCTGAGGTTCATCCTTCATGCAGCGTTCGGCGCAGTCGATGCACCGAGGGTGGAAATAGCAACCAGGGGGTACGTTCACGGGGCTCGGGATCTCCCCCCTCGAGACCGCCTTGTCCGGCTTCACCTTCTCCTCCTCAGCGGTGATCACGGGTATCGCGGACAGCAGCATCTTCGTGTAGGGATGCAGGGGGTTCGTGAAGAACTCGGTGGTCGGCGCCACCTCGCAGAGCTTCCCCAGGTACATGATCCCGACCCTGGAGGCGACGTTCCTCATCAGACTTAGGTTGTGGGTGATGAACAGGTAGGAGAGGTCGAGCTCCTTCTGGAACTGGATCAGCTTGTTGATGATCTTCGCCTGCATGGAGACATCGAGGGCCGAAGTGGGCTCGTCGAGGGTTATGAATGTTGGATTCGTAGCGAGGGCCCTGGCTATAGCGACCATCTGCTTCTCCCCGCCTCCGATCTTTGTCGGCTGCCTCTCGAGGTAGTCGTCCGGTAGCTCCACCATATGGAGGAGTTCGATCACCCTCTTCCGACGCTCGTCCGCGGGGACGCCGTGCACCTTCAGGGGCAGCTCGAGGATCTGCTGGATGCTCTTCTTCGGGTTGAGCGAGGAGCCGGGATCTTGGAAGACCATCTGCATGTCCTTCTTGAGGTGTAGCGGCCTCTTCTTTATCCCGATTGAGATGTCGTTCCCCTTGTAGGCGATATATCCCTCGGTGGGGGTGTACAGGCCCATCAACGTGTAGGCCGTGGTACTCTTCCCTGAGCCCGACTCTCCCACGAGGCCGAAGGTCTCCCCCTCGTTAATGGAGAAGCTGATGCCGTCGACCGCCCTGACCACACCTTCGTCCGTCTGGAAGTGTTTCTTCAGGTTCTTGACAGTTAGAATCTCCTTGCTCATCTCAGTTTCCTCCGTAAAGGTAGCAGGCGGCCTCGTGTCCCTCTCCAACGTTGAAGAAGGGGGGCGCACTCTCTCGGCACTTAGGCATCGCGTTGGGACATCTGGGGTTGAATCTGCAACCTTGAGGTGGGTTAAGGTAGTTCGGGATCCTCCCAGAGATGCCCTCGGGGATTCCCCCTCCGGTGAGCTTGGGCACGGCGTTGAATAAGGCCTTGGTGTAGGGGTGAAGGGGATCCGAGAACAGGTCCGCCGTCTTCGCGGCCTCCACCATGGAGCCCGCGTACATCACGTAGACCCTGTCCACGAGGCCTTTCACGGCCCCCAGGGCGTGGCTGATCAGAATGACGGAGGTGCCTCTGTCCTCCACGAGGTCTCCGAGGAGCCTCAGGACCTGGTCCTGGATCGTCACGTCAAGGTTCGTGCCCGGTTCGTCCGCTATCAAGAGGTTCGTGGCTGAGACGAGGGCCATCGCTATGCAGATCCTCTGGCGCATCCCTCCGCTCAGCTGGATGGGGTAGTTGTTCATGATCCGCTCGGGGTCGGGCATCTGGACCTCCTTCAGCACCTTTATGGTCCTCTCTCTGATGTCCTTCTTTGTCACCTTCTCTCCGAGCGCCATCTGGGAGAACTTGATTATGTCCCCGATCTGACCTCCCACTTTGAAGACGGGGTTCAACGCGGCGGTGGGGTCCTGGAATATCATCGAGACGGTCTTCCGCCTCATCATCTGGAGCTCTCGCCGGCTCATCTTCAGCACATCGTCGCCATCGAGAATGATCTCGCCGCCCTCGATGATCGCGGGAGGAATCGGCAGGATCTTCATGATCGACTTCACGGTCGTGGTCTTCCCGCAGCCCGCCTCACCGATCAGCCCGACTTTCTCGCCTCGGGCGACCCTGAAGTTCACTCCGTTGAGGACTTTCGTGAGGCCCTCGTAGATGGAGAAGTGGACGTGCAGGTCCCGGATGTCGACTAGCATGTCGCTCAAATTTAATCACCCGCCAGCATGTCCCTGACACCGTCGCCGAGGAGGTTGAAGCCCAAGATTATCAGCACTATGAAGAGCGCCGGGAAGAGGCTTATCCACCACTGGCTCGGGATGTACTTGGACCCGTCGGAGACCATGGTCCCGAGGTCTGGGGTAGGGGGCTGGGCGCCCAGGCCGACGAAGCTCAACGTCGAGCCGATGAGTATCACCCACCCGACGTCCAGGGTCATCTTGGTGAATATGGGCGACAGACAGTTGGGCAGGATCTCCCCGAAGAGAATGCTTAAAGTACTAGCCCCCGTGACCTCGGCCGCCTGGATGAAGTACTCGTTCTTGATCGACGACGAGAGCCCGTAGACGAGCCGGGTGTACCATGGCCACCACATGACCGTGACGGCGAGCATCGCGTTGTAGAGGGTTGGCTCGAGCATCGAGCAGACCGCGAGGGCGAGGACCATGGAGGGGACGCTGAGGAAGACATCGGCCACCCTCATTATCACGGTGTCCACCCAGGTGTCCCTCTTGTATCCCGCTATGAGCCCAAGGAAGACCCCCGGCGGCGTCGCCACCGAGAGCACGGAGACGGCCATCAGGAGGGAGTATCTGAAGCCAAAGAAGATCCTGCTGAGGACATCCCTGCCCGCAAGGTCCGTCCCGCAGAGGTTCTTGAGGGTGGGCGGGCTCTTCGCGTTCTTGAAATCGACGAAGACGAAGGCGTGCTGCGGATACGGGGCCAAGAAGTCTGCGAAGATCGCGAATAGTATGACGGAGACGACCACGACGAGGCCAACGATGGAGAGGGGGTTCCTGGAGAACTTGTACCAGTTTCTCTTCGCCCTCTCCTTCATCAGTTCCTTGTTCATGTCAACCACTCTTCATCTTCATCATTATCCTCGGATCCAGGTAGGCGGTGATCAGGTCCACGACGATGTTCATGAACGCGAAGAATACGCCTGTGAGCATCACGACGCCAACTACGGCGTTTATGTCGTTACTGAGCATCGCGCTGATACCGTATCTCCCGATGCCGGGCCAGTTGAAGATTCTCTCGATGATGAAAGACCCCCCCAAGGACCCCGCTATATCCATCCCCATCACGGCTACCGTCGGGATGAGGGAGGGCTTCAGGAGGTACTTCAGAGTGATGGTTCTCTCCGGTATGCCGAATGACGTCGCCGCCATTATGTAGTCCTTGTTGAGGTTCTCTACCACGCTCGCCCTAGTGATCCTGGCCTCCTGTGACAGCCGTCCTAAAACCAGTGAGGAACCCGGTAGGATCATGTGGTATAAACCGTCTAAGAAGATATCCAATCTCCCCGCTAGGAGGCAGTCCAACATTAAAAACCCCGTCACCTTCGCAGGGGCCATCACGCCTGAGCTCAGCCGTCCTAACGTGGGGAACCACCTCAGTAGATACCCGAAAATGAAGACGGATAGGATGGCCCAGACGAAGCTTGGGATCGCGATGCCCACGTATGACGTGACCCGGACAA
>JAUVHT010000099.1 GCA_030593155.1 Candidatus Bathyarchaeota archaeon | reverse complement strand
GTTAGGGCGGAGGAGGGCGTCTCCGAGCAGGAGGGGGGCACCCACGCAGACGAGATGGAGACCAGTATGATGCTCTACATAAAGCCCGAGATAGTGGACATGTCCAAGGCCGTGAAGGACTACGACCCCACCGGCGGCCGGGGGCTCACCAGGGATCCAGCGAATACAGGAGCTAAATATTCGCCCACGGGCATCTTCGGGGACCCGACCCTGGCCACCGCGGAGAAGGGGAGGATAGCCGTTGAGGCCCGGGTCCGCTACATCGTCGAAGAGCTCAGGGCTTTTATCAATCCATGTTTCTTCTATTGACCATTATCTCCATTTCTCATCCTCTTCCTATTTTGCTGCAATAATGCCTATAGAGGAACTCAAGACTACAATAGAAACAACTAAACCAAGTAGGGCGCTCTTTCCCCCTATTTAGTTACTTACGTCCTTTATATTTTCATAAAATAAACGTGTGATCGTGTATGGATCCATCCTCCGTAAGGTTTAAAAACCTTACAGATATATTTAGTTTAATGTGAAGGAAATGTTGCCCCAGGCGTATCTAACCGATAGGCAGTTAGAGATTTGGAGGCTTCGCCAGAAAAACATCTCACAATCTGAGGTCGGAAGAAAACTTGGAATCACTCGACAGTCCGTGTACGAGGCTGAAAATATCTCATTCAGAAAGGTCGAATCGGCGCTACGCGATGCAGCCGAAGTTAACATGATTGAAGTTAATTACATCGACGCGACGAACGGAGTTCTTCTGGGATTGAACCCTGTCACGAGAAACCGGGTTATTGTGACCTTTTCAGCCGTCAATGGAATGCAGACATGGCACCACGAGGAGCCAAATTGTAGTCAATGCATGTGGACCGGGAAATGCCGGGGACGGTTGCTCATGGAGGCTGAGGAACGGAGCATCGAAGTCCCGAAGGAAAAAGCGAATTTGACCCCCAACAAACTCGCGCATTTCATATTTTCAAGAATGATCCCGGGGTTGGAAGGATGAACCTACGAACTGTGACGTTGAAATATCTGAGCTGGTGTCCAGGCATGACAAACGCCGCTGAACTATTACCTGACAGGAATATCCCAGATCGATATATCGTAATGTTGGGGTTTCTGATTATTGTATCCGTGGGATCCGTCCTGACGTGGCTACCAAAGCCACCAGCACAACCGCTGATCGTCACCATCGACGGCGTTGTCTATCCAAACGATGTCTTCGATGAAACATTTAACTACTCCTTTCTCCGTGGTAAAACCATATCCTTCCATGAAAAAATCAACAGAACCGAGTTCGCCAAAGGCGCAGAACGCGAGAAAGAGGAATTCGTGTTTTCAAGTATGGATGAAATAAGACTAAAACTCGAAAGTCTGAACGTCCCCAAAATTGTCATCGGTTTCACGATATGGGCAAGTGATGGAACATACGAAGAGGTAGCCTTGAGATGGTACGGCGAAACCTTCTATTTTGAACTTTCCGAAAACCTACGAGGCGAGTTTCGTAAAAGCTTCGGCGCAAAAGAAGCAAATACAGCATATTACGAGATAAAGAGAGGCTCCCCTGACTTCCCTGCTAGTGGAGTACATATCTCGAAGAGGTACAAAACATCCTCGGGCTCAGCTGGAATCTGGAGCCTCCGCGTCAAACTACCCCTACAACCACCATATTCAGCAATCTTCACAAGATCCACCCCATAACCCTTGGGTTCTCCTCGTTGTCACAGCTGCGATGTTCATATACTAACAGTCATAATGCATATTTTCTCGTTTTGCGATATTTCAGCGCATTTATTCATTACTACGGTTGATTTTCCCGCACTTATCCGTTTTACTGTGTGTCAAGATCTGTGGAGGTCGAAGCCCAACCCCAGAGCCTTCAGGGAGGCGACCAGAATCTCCACCAGGTTCTCCATGTCCTTCAGGTCGAAGAGCTCCACCGGGCTGTGGGAGTACCGCCTGGGGACGCCGACGGTGATGGCGGGGACGCCGCCCCTTGTCTGGGCCATTGCCAAGGCGTCGGTCCCCCCGAGCTGGTAGCTCATCTGGTAGGGGATTCCCTCTGCCTCAGCCGTCTCCGCCAGCCACCTCCTCAGCTTGTGATGGTACATCCAGGTCTGGCGGCTCCCCATCTCGCCGATGTGGATGGCCGGGCCCTTCCCCACCTCGTAGACCACGTCCCTCATGTTCACGTCGGGCTGCCACCCGGAGGGCGCGGTGTCCACTGCCACGGCCGCATCCACGTCGAGGTCGTGGAGGGCCACCTCTGCGCCTCTGAGGCCTCCCTCCTCCTCCACGGTTCCGATGTAGTAGACCGTGGCGGGGATGGACTCGTCCCTCAGGGCCTCGGCGACTGCCAGCAGCACCGTGAGGCCCGCCTTGTCGTCCACGGCGGGGCTGGCGATGAGGTCGTTGGCCAGCTCCAGGGGCCTGGTGCCGAAGACGATGGGGGTTCCCACCCTGACTCCCATGGCCTCGGCCTCCTCCCTGCTCCAGGCGCCGATGTCGATGTACATCTCCTCGATGGGAGGGACAATGTTGGCCTCCTCGGGCTTGGTGATGTGGCCGGGCTTGATGCCCACCACCCCGGGGACGGGGCCCTTCTCCCCGAGGAGCCTCATCTGCTGCCCCTGGATGGCCCTGTTCGCGGCCCCACCCACCTTCCTGAACCTGACGAACCCCCTGTCGTCGATGTTGAAGACGAAGAAGCCGACTTGGTCCATGTGGGCTGCCAGGGCCACAGAGGGCGCCTCGGGGTCCGTGCCCTTCTGGATGCCTACGACGTTCCCCCTGGGGGTGTCGTAGACCTCGTCCACGAGGGGATCCAGCTCTGCCTTGAAGAAGGCTATCATGGGCTCCTCGAAGCCGCAGGGGGAGCCAACCTCCACCAGCCTGAAGAATGTGTCCTTGAGCTCCATGAGCTACACATCATCTAATGGAGGTCTATCTACTTGAATATGTTTCGCAGAAGGGAGCATCAATAAAAAAATGAGAGGAGGATGGTGAGCTGATGTCATTTAATCTTGATCATGGGCTGGCCGCAGCAGACCAAGACGCCGGGGCCGTTCTCCAGCACCTTCACCTTGTTCCCGCAGATCTCGCAGAGATAAACCTCGTTCACATCGGTCATTGCAGTTCTGAAAAGGAATGCTGAATGGTCCCTTTTTTACGTTTACAAGAGCCAACATTTATTCAACGCCGCGAAGAAGTCAAAGACAGTTGAGTACCATGAGCGAGTCAAGCGAGAAGCTGAAGGCAGCCTTCGCAGGGGAGTCCCAGGCCAACAGGAAGTACCTCGCCTTCGCGAAGAAGGCCAAGGCCGAGGGCTACCCCCAGGTGGCCAGGCTCTTCAAAGCGGCCGCCAAAGCCGAGACTGTCCACGCCCACAACCACCTGAGGATCTACGGGGGCATAGGCTCCACCGTCGAGAACCTGAAGGAGGCGATATCCGGCGAGACCTTCGAGTACACCAAGATGTACCCCGAGTTCCTCGAGATCGCCAGGAAGGAGGGGAACAGGCAGGCCGAGTGGAGCTTCGACGTGGCCAACCAGGTGGAGGAGATCCACGCAGGCTACTTCGAAGCGGCCCTGAAAGCCGTGAAGGCCGGGGAGAAACTGGCTGACCTGGAGTACTACGTCTGCACTGTCTGCGGGAACACCGTCGAGGGCGAGGCCCCCCGTGAGTGCCCCGTCTGCGGAGCCCCCAAGGTCGAGTTCAAGAAAGTTTCATAGAAGAATAAACCCACATTTTTTTTCATAAGAACTCGCATTGACCCCAACAAGGGAGGGTTTGCATCCTGCGTGGCTAACAGCTATGCTGGTTACTCTTCCTTCTCTCTCTTGTTCCAGAACTCCTTGGAGCGACTGTACCTCTCCTCCGAGAACTCGGTGCCCCTCATGATGATCGTGAAGTCCTAGGGGTCGAGGCGGAAGAACGTCTTCTCCGACAGCTTCTTCCGCACCTCGTGGTGGCGCCTCTTTTCGTCCACGGAAAGAAAACATCGCGAAGGAATTATAATCTTCACCACGAATTGAATGTAGCCAAGACGTCGATCTATGACTGGTAATTTGAGAAGTTGGCGTGGGCGATGCGGAACCCGTCACCAGCCAGAACATAGACCAGGGTCACGGGCCCCTTCTGAGTCTTGTCCGAGCC
>JAUVHT010000158.1 GCA_030593155.1 Candidatus Bathyarchaeota archaeon | reverse complement strand
ACGATGCCTGCCAAGACGTCGACGTTCCCCCTCACAAGATATCCGGCGGTCGCGGAGGCCGCGGTCACGGCCATGATGACGGTGGATGTTCCGACGGCCTTGCGGATGGGGTAATCGAGGACGAACATGAGCACCAGCATTATGAGGATGCCGCCGCCTGCGCCGAAGACCCCGCAGTTGAAGCCTATGAGCACCCCTAGGAACAGGGCCACGGCCGCCCTCTTGATGGCGGACTCGAAGTGGATGTACTTGTAGAACCTGTCGGCGATGCTCGCCCGGTCCAACCCCTTCTTCCAGATCGTGGCGCCCGCGGTTATCATCCATATCCCATAGCTCACCGCCAGGAACCAGCTGGAAAGCACAACCGTGGTTCCGGCTCCGAGCTGTGCCCCCACAACGGAGCCGAGAGCGATCCAGAGGCCCTGGCGGAGGTCCACGTTCCCGTGCCTCCAGTAGGCGTATCCGACGACGATGGATGCGAGGACATCCACAAGCAGGCTGACGCCTATGGCGGTGTGCATCCTGTAGTTCAGGACGATGTTGAGGCCCGGGACGATGATCATGACGGCGCTGGCCCCTATGAGGCTCATCACCAGGCCGCTGGCTAGGCCCAGGATGAGCTGGAACAGCAGCAGTAGCAAGCCGTCCATGTCCGGGAGGTTGGTAACTTTAGCTTGAAATACCTTTCCCTTCGATGGATCCTGGGCTCGGATGAGGCTGAGAAGTAATTTTTCGCCGATTCAGAGGTTCGGGCAATAGCTCCTGGCTCTGGCGTCTAAGGCGGTCACCCCTTTCAGGGACAGCCTCACCTTCTCCCATGGGTCTCCCTCGGCATCCAAAAATCCCTGGCCTTCGAAGTGGCTGACGCTCTCGTTCAAGACCTCGTCTGTGACCCCCAGCAATCTGGAGAGGGCCTCCCGGCTCACCCAGGGATCCTCAGGAGATTGTTTCATCTGGGCGTAGAGGATCTGGAGCATGTTCCGCCGTATATCGTCTCCGTCCAGGGTCACACCTGAGACTTGAGAACCTCGCCTTAAATCCTTTATCTCCAGGCGGAAGCCTTTAAGGGAGACCATGCGCTAAATGAGGTTCAGTCCTGGGACGAGAGTCCTCCGCGAGTGATGAAGACATGATCCTACACATGGGAGTAAGGACCACGGAGCCGGTTCGGGTGGTGTACAAGGCCCTCTCGCCTGATGAAGACGAGGCGCCGGCAGTCACCGAACTCCTAGGCGTCCTGATAAGGCAGAACCCCTACCAATACGGTGTGTACGATCACTCCATTGTCGTCCTCTACGACCCCCCTGGGACCCTGAACAGACGCCGGGAGTTGATGATACCGGTCTCAAAGCCCGTGGCGGGGGTCGAGACGAAGGAGTTCCCCTCCATGAGGGGGGTTTTCCTCGTGTTCAAGGGCACCGACAAGACGATGGAGGAGTATTACGATATTCTGCGGGAGTATATTGAGCAGTCCGGCTTCGTGGCTTCGGACGAGGTCCACAGCGTGGAGATCATGTACGTCCCCGAGTCGGTGGATGAGCAGGACTACACCATGGAGATCATGATCCCCCTGGCCGGTTGAAAAAGGATTTTAAGCCTCCTCGGGGTTATTCGTAGGTCGGCGACCGTAGTCCAGCGGTTAGGATTTTGGCCTTCCAAGCCAACGACCCGGGTTCAAATCCCGGCGGTCGCACCAACACAACTTTCAGGATGGCGTTTCATTCCAGCACATAAAGCCAGACGTACTCGCCCAACAACGGAGAATATTTTCAAAGCATGGCTACACCGTGATGGCGGCGACCCGTGGTTTCCGCCTCCTCGGCTTCACCGTCTCGTCCCTGTGAACAAGCCTCAACCTCGGGCGGAACCTCTCGGTGTACTGGATCGCACTCTCCGTGAAGCCGCTCCAGGCGACGATCTCCTTGGCCCCTCTCTTGGCCTCCTCCATCACGTCGACCTTGTTCCAGACGAGATAGGGACATCGACGGCGTAGAAACGGAAGATATAGGCATCCCTTGGTGATCCGTTTCTTAGCGCAGTACAGCCGCTTCTCGAAGGGGGAAAGCATGCAGCTGCTGCGCTCCTTCTTCCCGGCCATGGCTCGAGGTTCTCCGGAACAGATATCTGCTTTGTGGGGGCCTGTTCCCTTCTTACCGTTGATATTCCTATCGAGTAAATGGCCGACTTTCCAAAGGAATATATCCAGGCTCCAGTAGAAAGTATCATTCTCCAACCTCAGGGACATGATGAATGCACCTTTTTCGTGGGTGATCCGTCCGAAAAATGGAGAACTTATTATGGGTTCAAGCGCATCTATACGTTGAGGATTCTTCCTTGTTGACGATCGCGATCATCGGGAAGACGAACGTGGGGAAGACCACCCTGTTCAACGCGGCCACCCTTCTAAACGCAGAGATATCCAATTACCCCTTCACCACCAAGGAGCCCAACGAGGGGACAGCCTACGTGTCCGACGCCTGCGTCCACCAGGAGCTGGGCGTGGAGGACAACCCCTTGAACTCCACCTGCATCGACAACTGGCGCTACGTCCCCATCCGGATCCTGGACATACCGGGGCTGATAAAGGACGCCTGGGTGGGCCGGGGCCTCGGCAACAAGTTCCTCTCCAACATCGGCCAGGCAGACGCCCTGATCCACGTGGTGGACGCCTCCGGCTCCGTGGACGCCGAGGGGAACATCGCCCAGCCAGGGAGCGGCAACCCGGTGCAGGACGTGATGGACATCGAGTACGAGATCGAGAGGTGGATCGCCCAGATCATCATCCACAACAAGCAGCCCATAGTCCGGGAGACGGCGGCCACCTCCTTCGAGGAGGCATTGACAAAGACCCTGTCGGGGATAAAGGCGAGGCTCCCGGCGGTGGCCCAGGCCCTGGAGAACTCGGACCTAGGGGATAGACCCTTCAAGAACTGGAGAC
>JAUVHT010000090.1 GCA_030593155.1 Candidatus Bathyarchaeota archaeon | reverse complement strand
ATCGTGGAGCACACGGCCAAGGAAGTATCCAAGCACAGGAACCCCCGAGGGGGCAGATACAACCTGGGCCTCTTCAGCTACGGAAACTACATCAGCCACGGCATAGTCACCGGGGCCACTCCCGACGGCAGGAAGGCAGGTACAGGGATCTCCCCAAATTTCTCCCCCGCCCCCGGCCGGGACACGAAGGGGCCCTTCGCGGTCTTCAAGTCGACAACCCGGGTCGACCAGCAACTCACCCCCAACGGGACCGCCTTGGATATCACCCTCCACCCCTCCGCCCTCAGAGGGCCTCAGGGGGCCGAGAAGCTCATGAGCCTGATCAGGGCCTTGGTGGAGCTTGGGGGGATGCAGGTTCAGTTCAACATCGTGGACGTCGATGTCCTCAGGGCGGCCCAGACGGATCCCGAGAGGTACAGAAACCTGACGGTGAGACTCTGGGGTTTCCCCGCGTACTTTGTTAGGCTGCCCAGGGAGTTCCAGGACCACATCATTGCGAGGACTGATCACGGCCTCTGAGGGCTAACTTTCTCGTCTTTCCTAGATCTAGAGATCGGGAAGGTTTATAACCATGTGGTTGAAAAAACAGCATAAGAATATCCAAATGGATGGAACAAAACATGTCTGAAGGATATACGGTTAAGGAAACCCTGGACTGCAAGGGCCTCTACTGCCCCCTCCCCATAGTCAAGATGAAGAAGGCCATCAATGGGATGGCCGAGGGAGAGGTGCTCAGGGTTCTGGCCACGGACCGCGGCAGCATGAGGGACTTCAAGTCCTGGTGCGACAAGACAGGTAACAGGCTCCTGGAGGCCTCCGAGGAGGACGGAGTCTTCACATACGTCATCGAGAAGGCCGGAGGGAGCTGAGATGAGCGAGACCAAGAAGATGGCCATCATCGCCCACTCGGGCACCATGGACAAGCTCTACCCGGTGCTGATGCTGGCCACTGCAGGGGGCGCCATGGACGTTGAGACCCACATATTCTTCACCTTCTGGGGCCTCGAAGCCCTCAAGAAGGGGGGCCTGGAGAACGCCAAGCTGCCCGAAGCGATGCACATGGGAACCGGCATGATGAAAGACCGAATCAAGGACGCAAAAGTCCCGACGCTGCCAGAGCTACTAAAAATGAGCAAGAAGATGGGCAACCTGAAGCTCTACGCCTGCAGCACCACCATGGAGCTGATGAAGGTCAAGGAGGAGGAACTCATCCCCGAGGTCGACGACATCGTCGGCGCAGCAGCCTTCCTGGACATCGCCCTCGACGCGGACATCCAGTTCTTCATCTAACCAGGAGGAGCCCCAAGATGACAGGGAAACTCCTGATCTTCCTCTGCGACTCCCCCTTCCATAACGAGAGCGTCGACCACGCCGTGGAGATCGCCAAGGCGGCCCTGGGGAAGGGCCACGGGGTGAACGTCTACCTGATGATGGACGGCGTCTACAACCCCTCCACCTCCCAGAACGGGGAGCCCTTCAACATGGACTCCATCTCCGAGAGGCTGGAGGAGCTGGCGAAGGACGGCGTCGAGATATCCACCTGCAGGGTCTGCATGGAGATCCGGGGGGTCACCGAGGAGAACCTGCCGGAGGGAGTGGACGTGGGCGGCATCTTCGACCTGTCCGAGATGGTGGCCGAGTCCGACGCGATCCTCAACCTGGTGAGGAGGGGCTGAGATGGCGGAGAAGAACATACTGGTCATCGTCAAATCCAAGCCCTACACCACCCTGAACTCCTACGAGGCCCTACGGGTCGCCATCGGCCTGTGGGAGCACGAGGTCACCCTCCTCTGGATGGGCGACGGAGTCTACTCCCTCCTGAAGGAAGCAGACCAGGCCATGACGGCGCATTTCCACGGCGACTTTCCCGATCTAGACATCGAGACATACGTCGAGGAGGCTGCACTGGAGGCGAGGAGCCTGGGCTCGGACGATCTGATCCCCGGAGTGAATCTGGCTGACGAGGACAAGGTGGCAGATCTGCTGCTGGAGGCGGACGCCTCCCTTGTATTCTGAGGTGGAAGCATGAGGACCCTGATAGTACTCAAGGAGAATGAATACGAAGCCCTGGGCACAGTCGAGAGCCTGGAGAAGAGGGGAGGAGAAATAGCTATGGTCATGATGCTCGATGCGGTCTACATGGCGACGGTGGCGGAGGATAACACAGCCGTCAAAGACATGATGGAGAAGGGATCTAAGATCTTCCTTCTGAAGAGGGACGTCGAGAGGCGGGGCCTCGAAAAGAGGCTGCTGCCGGGAGTCGAGCTCATCGACTATGAGGGGCTCATCGACATCCTGTTCTCGGAGGACCAGAGGGTCCTGAACCTCTAGAGGCGATACAAATGGCTGAAGAGTTGGAACTGGACGAGCTGGACCGGAAGATCCTGGCCCTACTATCCGAAGATTCACGGCGGTCCTACAGGGAGATCGCGAAGCACCTCGGGGTGAGCCATGCCAACGTCTCAGGCAGGATAAGACGCCTCGAAGAGGAGGACGTGATCAAGGGTTACACGGTAATCATCGACCCAGACGTCATGAACCTCTACCCCCTCTACCTCAGGATATCCACCGGTCCCCGGACCGACCCCTCAGAGATCGGGAGGAAGGTCGCAAGCCTCGAGAAGGTCCACGTGGTCCTCAGGGTATCCGGCGACTGCGAGCTCCTGGCCCTCACCATGTGCGAGGACAGGCAGGAGGCCCTCAACCTCCTCTCTGAGATATCGGGCATTGCCGGCGTGGACAAGGCCGAGAGCCATGTCGTCCTGGAGAGCTTGAAGCTGTCCGGCAAGAACCTGAAATAATCTTTTTCTATTTTCTGGCCACCACGAGGGTGATGGCCTCGTCGTTCCTGATGGGCTCCCCAGGGTGCTCCCTCTCGAACCGCCAGAGTTCTTCTATTCCTCGTTCCAAGCCTCCCTGAGTGATGGGCCTGAACATTGACCAGAGCTTCTTCCGGGCGACCTCGATGAACTCAGAAGGCGCCTGATACCTCTCGAGCCGGTATGCGTGGTGCTCCGTGGAGGCGAAGCCGGCGTTTTCGAAGTACTTGGAGAAGTCCTCTTTGGAGGGGTAGACCCTGAGCTGATTGTCTAATATCTCTGGGAAGAACCTGAATACCACCTTCCCCCTGAGCTGCTCATGGGATATGGTCCTGATGACTACGACCCCCCCGTTCTTCAGGGCCCTGCCACACTCATCGGCTGTCCCCTGCTTGTCCACGATGTGATGCCAGACCTGGGAGGAGAAGATGCAATCGAAGATCCCGTGCCGGATTGGCAGCCACTCTCCCGTGGCGTTGAACCAGTAGACCGGACACGACTTCTCCCTGGCTCGTCCGAGCATACCTACAGAAGGATCTAGGCCGCACAAGGTCGCCGAGGTCTGCGCCTCGATGCCTAGGGTGTAGAGCCCCGTCCCACATCCAAGGTCCAGGACGAGGCTGGACGAGTCCAGCCCCACATACTTCTCTGTCTCCCCCGCCCAGAACTCGACGTCCTCACCCCTTCGCCCCTTGTCGTATTCCTCAGCGATCTCGGTGAACTCCTTCATCGAGCACGACCCCAGAAATATATCCCCCTCGCTTGATGTCAAAAAGAATACGGTCAGATCTCAGACGGGGCCCTCGCCGCGTAACTCTGTTACCTAATATTCTTTCGAAGAAGGTTTACGATGGAAAGCTTCTACGTCATTTAAAAGCTACCTTTTCCCTAGAATTGTTGCTTACCGAAGGATAGTGGACCCATGGGAATGGAGCGGGGCTACGATGAGAAGATCGACGTCATAGATCTCATCATCAACGTCCTGAAGGACCACGAGAAGAAGCTGGACGAGCTGGTCTCCCGCCTCGAGGAAGCCCAGGCCACCCCGACGGAAGTTAAGGCCCCCCGGGAGCCCCCGAAGCAGGTGGGGGCGGCCATCACCGCCGTCCTCAAGAGGTGGGTCGAGTTCACCGGGAGGTGCTCAGGCGCCCAGCTGGTCGCCTTCGACATCGCCGACGGATTCTTCGAGGTTTCCGCCGTAGCGGGCGGCGTGGTCTACGTCTACCGGGAGGAGATCCCCCGATTGGACCTCCAGTACACCAAGGGAGACGAGGGGGTCCGCATCGAGAGCATCGACATCAGCAAGGCGGGTCTCATGCCAGCGGCCCTGAGGGGGAACCTGGACTGCGGCCTAGAGCTCGAGAAGAAAGAAGTAGAGGTCGGACTGCCGGGGGGAAGCGTCGTTCACAAGATTATCTACGACATAGACCCCGGCACTGCCAA
>JAUVHT010000105.1 GCA_030593155.1 Candidatus Bathyarchaeota archaeon | reverse complement strand
GGCTGGACGTAGGGCGGTATCGATGGTCCAGCCTCGGGGTATACTACGCCCTCTTGGGCCTCGTTCTGATGGTGGCCTCGTCGATCCTCATCAACTGGGCGATGGTCGAGAACCCCCACTTCGAGCCGACGGTGAGGATCCAGGAGGATAGGGGGCACCGGGTGGTGTCCTCGGGGCCGTATGGGTTCGTGCGGCATCCGGGTTACCTGTCGGGGATCCTGTGGATGTCGGCTATCCCCTTAATCTTGGGATCCCTCTACGCGTTCGTCCCCGTCGCACTCTACAGCGCCTTGATGATCCTCCGCACCTACCTGGAGGACAGGACCCTCCACGAGGAGTTGGCGGGTTACCCCGAGTACACTGAGAGGGTCAGGCACAGGCTCCTCCCGGGGATCTGGTGAGGGCTCTTCTGACGGGAGCCGGCGGGTCGCGGGCGTCGCCGCCCGGGAGATGGGCGGGCGGGGCCCGGGATTCGCGAACGGTTTTTATTCCAGCGTCGAATCTCTGGTCCCACCCATGTTGGGATTGAAGAGGGACCTCTGGCTGCTCTTCGCGCTGAACCTCGCCATCGGCTTCTCGGGACAGTTCATGGCCCCCCTGTTCCCCCTCTACCTGGAGGGGCTGGGGGCCTCCGAGGTGGAGATCGGCATGGTCCTCTCTCTGGCGAGCGTCCTGGCCACGGCGCTGATGATCCCCGCCGGCCTCCTGATGAACCGGATCGGCAAGAAGCGGACGCTCCTGGTGAGCGTGGTGCTGGCGGCGCTCCCCCCCGCCCTCATCTCGCTGGTGAGCGACTGGAGGTGGGTGACCCCCCTCTACATGGTGTTCAGCGCCTCCTTCTCCTTCTTCATAGTGGCCCGGATGGCGATGATCTCCGAGAGCGCCACGCCCGGGAACCGCGCCACCCTCTTCGGCATCATGAACGTCGCCTGGCCCATCGGGGGCATCGTCGCCCCCACCCTGAGTGGCTTCCTGGTGGAGAACTTTGGCTGGGCCCCCATCTTCCAGGTGACGACGGTGATCATGTTGGCCAGCCTGATCCCGACGCTGAGGCTGGAGGAGCCCGCCACCCCCGTTGAAGTGGAACAGGTTCCCGTGAAGCGTCCCTCCATCCTCGATGGGAAGTATCTTCCCTTCATGACCCTGATCTTCCTGTTCCACTTACTCGCGGGGATGGTGGAGGGGATGATAGGCACCGTCCTGCCCCTGTTCCTGAAGAACCAGATCATGATCTCAGAGTCCCTGATCGGCCTCTTCTTCACGGCCTCGAGCCTCCTGATCCTGGTCATCCAGATCCCCAGCGGGCGGCTGGCGGATCGCTACGGGCGGAAGAAGGTCCTGGTGCTGAGCCTGCTGCCCCTGCCCCTGCTGCTGGGGGCCTGGCTGTTCGTGGATGACTGGCTGGTCCTCCTAATCCTCTACGCGGCGTTTAGCGGGTTCCGAAGCATGACCTGGCCGTCGAGCCTGGCGCTGCTGGCCGACTTCATTCCCTCTGAGCTGATGGGCTCGGCGCTGGGGGTCAGGATGACGAGCATGCGGCTGGGGAGCACCGTGACGCCAGTGTTGGCGGGGTATCTCTACAGCGGCGTGGGCTACAGGAGCCCGTTCCTCGCCTCCGCCGCATTGGTCACCTTGTCCATAGTGGTCGCGCTGGCCTTCAAGGAGGCAAGGGCCGAAGAGGATGAGGCCGAGACGGTCCAGCCCATGGCACGAAAGGAGAACATACACCAGGCGTAGAATCCTGGTCTACGCTTCTAGGAATCTTACTTCTTTTCTCCCCCCCGCCGCGCGCGCGAGGCTCCAGCTGAGCAAGAGGATCGACGCCCGGGAAATCGGTGGCGTCAAGGCCTCGGTCTTGAACGGCGTCGTATTCCTGGAGTAGGAGTAGGCGCAACCCAGCAATCGTAATGACTCTCATTCTATTAGTGCTTCTCTCACTTCACGGGCCACCCTGAAGAGGAGGCCTAGTTATCTCAAGGCTTTCTCGCAAAACCACCTTCCAGCCGTGTTTAACCCATGTCAACGCTGCGCGCGCGCAAGACCATCGCGACGTGAGAGGCCGCGAACAAGTAACCTCCCCACTATTTTTTCATATGATGGAATCCAATGCGCGCGCGGGCGTAGACTTACCAAATCAAATCGTGTGTTTCAACTTCAAGCGGATTAAGGGAAAACTCCGAGTCAAATATCCTTAAAATACTGAGTGAAACCAACTTATCTACGTGAAGAAATTAAAATCGAGTGGGGCGGTTCTCCTCGTTTTGACGGTTGCACAATTTTTCGCTCTGACCCTCTGGTTCAATGCGACAGCCGTTATCCCTCAGTTGATCCCCTACTATGATCTATCGCAGAATGACGTTGATCTTCTCAGCATGACCGTGACTGTTGGATTCGTCGTCGGCTGTATGATATCCTCCCTTTTCAACCTGCCCGACGTCATTAAAACAAAGAATATCTTCACTTTTTCTGCTCTGGCTGGCGGCTTGTCCAACGCCGTGTCTTCATTTTCACCCTCTTTTTCAGGAGTGGTTGTCTGTCGATTTCTCACTGGGATATTCCTTGCCGGGGTCTATCCCACTGGCATGAAGCTGGCGGTGACATGGTTTCGAGAGGGGAGAGGCTATGCGGTCGGGTTGATCATCGCTGCATTGACTGCGGGATCCGGGTTGCCCTATCTTTTCAATCTGACGTACTTCCCGGATTGGAGGATCATCATGAACGTCTCAACAGTGCTTGCGGTGATCGGCGGTCTCTTGGTCTGGATCTTTGTAGCTGAAGGACCCTATGATGCCGGAGTCGCTCGTTTTGATCCGAGTAATATCGGACAGATTGTCCGTAACAAGGCGCTTCGTCTCGCGGGTTATGGTTATTTTGGGCATATGTGGGAGCTGTACGCGATGTGGGTGTGGATTCCCTCTTTTCTAAGGGACTCGTACCTGCATTCTCACCCGGGCTCTGACCCCACATCGTTTTTTTCGATGGGGACCTTCCTGGTCTTTATCGGTGGAGCGATAGCAACCAGTTTTGGCGGTAAAATAGCGGACACTTACGGGAGGACTACATTCAACATTATCATGCTGGCCTTGAGCGGGGTCAGCTCTCTTGTGATTGGGCTGTTGTTTGACAAGCCCATCATTGCGCTATTGATTGCCGTGTTTTGGGGGATGACGGTGATCCCTGATTCTCCACAATACTCGTCCATGATCGCTGAACTGGTAGAGCCGGCGTATGTGGGGACCGCGCTCACGTTGCAGACGGCTGTCGGGTTCATGTTGACCTTATTGTCTATTAAGATCCTGCCAATTTTCGTGAAGGTTGTTGGATGGTCGTATGGTTTCACGATTTTGTTTCCTGGTCCCGTCATCGGGATTATTTCCCTGTATAGATTGAGAAAACTTCCAGATTCCGAAAAAATCGCCATGGGGAAGAGGTAGTGTAAGCCCTTTCATTCACGGGAAGCGTTGTAGGCCTCTATTACTCTCTTGACCTCTTCCACCGCGGCCTGGTCCTCGAGGGTCGAGGTGTCCCCGAGCTCCTCCCCGTTGACGATGGCTTTGATGACCCGCCTCATGATCTTACCGCTCCTCGTCTTGGGCACGTTCCCCACGAAGTGGATCGCCGCAGGGGTCACCACGGGCCCAATCACGTTCCTGACATGGAGCTTGAGCTCCTCGGCGAGCTCAGGTAGGGGCTCGTATCCCATCTTTAGGACGACGCAGCAGACCGGGACCTCCATCTTGATGGGGTCCGCCTTGCCCACGACAGATGCTTCGGCGACGGAGGGGTGGCTCACCAGGACGTCCTCGAGCTCGATGGTCCCGATCCTGTGCCCCGCCACCTTGAGGACGTCGTCGGACCGCCCCAGGAGCCAGAAGTAGCCGTCCCCGTCCTGGACGGCGTAGTCCCCGGTGTAGAACCGGTCCCCTTCGGCCTCCGGGTACCTGTTCCAGTAGTAGTCGAGATACCGTTCGTCGTCTTTGTAGAGGGTCATGAACATCCCGGGCCAGGGTTTCCGGATGGCTAGGAATCCTTTCTTCTCTTTTGGCATG
>JAUVHT010000162.1 GCA_030593155.1 Candidatus Bathyarchaeota archaeon | reverse complement strand
TTCATGACGACGGCGGTGTCGGCTCCCCTCCCCGAGCCCCCGATGGAGATGATATCCTCGTCCATGGGGATGAGGCCGGAGTCAGCCGCCATGGCTGCGCACTCGACCACGACCTTCATACCCTGGCCGAACATCCTCAGGGTGTGAGCCACCAGCTCGGCAGGGCCCAGGGTGTTGAACTTCCTCCGAATTGCCCGGCTCACGCCGGCGAAGGCATGCCCCGTCGTCAGGACCTTGCCACCGCCCGCCTCTATCTTCGCTTTGTTCTCGTCGGTGAGCTCCTGCTTCCCCGGCTCCCTGAAGCCCTGAGAGTGGGTCACGACCACGACGTTGTAGCCCTTGAAAAACTCCACGGCTCTGACGCCGGTCCCGCCTCGCGTCGAGGCCACCACGATATCCTTGATGCCGAGTTCCTTTGCGCGCTTCTTCGCCGCCTTAAAAGTCTCCTCGGTGTTCGCCTCTCCGACCGCCTCGAAGTAGGTGGTCGTCTTCTCAAATGTCATATAACAGCACCTAACCTGTAGAGCGGAAGGCCTTAAATTAATATTGCGTGAGCCTCCTATCTTAGCCGAAGGGTTAGACGGTTGAGGGTCTCCGATCTAGACATACCAGATCACGTCAAAGATCTGCTGCTGAAGAGGGGCTTCGATGAGCTCTACCCTCCCCAGGCGGAAGCCATGGAGGCCGGGGTGCTCGAGGGGAAGAGCCTCGTGCTGGCGAGCCCCACGGCGAGCGGCAAAACCCTCGTGGCCGAGCTCTGCGCCATCAAACACGTTGTGGAGAATGGGGGCAGGGTCATCTACCTGACGCCTCTGAGGGCCCTGGCCTGGGAGAAGTACGAAGGGTTCCAGGCCTTCTCCGACCTTAGGAAGAGGGATGGCAGGAAGATCAGGATAGGCATCAGCACCGGAGACCTGGACCGCCGGTCCACATACATCGAGGGTTACGACATCGTCATCACCACCAACGAGAAGTGCGACTCACTCCTCCGGCATAGGTCCCCTTGGATGGAAGGCGTGTCCCTGGTGATCGCGGATGAGATTCACCTCATCGGGAACGACCGGGGGCCCACCCTCGAGGTCGCCATAGCCCGGCTGAGGCAGCTGAAGCCGGGACTGCAGGTCCTCGCCCTGAGCGCCACCATCACGAACGCCGACGAGGTGGCCGAGTGGCTCGAGGCCGACTACATCAAGACGGACTGGAGGCCCGTGCCCCTCAGGGAGGGGGTGGCCCTCAACGACAGGGTGATCTTCAACGACGGAACAATAAACCACCTCAAGCCCCTGAACAAGACCGCCCCCATCAACATCGCGGTCAACGCTGTCCTCGACGGAGGCCAGTGCCTAATATTCGTGGAGAGCCGGAGGCGGGCCCAGAGCGTAGCGCGCAACGCAGCCCAAGCCCTCACGGGTACCCATGGGAAGAGAGAGCAGACAGAGCTGGAGAAGACCTCATCTGAGATCATCCTCCGGGGTGAGAAGACCAGCCTCACGGATGGCCTTGCCTCTGCTGTCGCCAGGGGGGCGGCCTTCCACCACGCCGGGCTGAACAGGGCGCACAGGAGGATCGTGGAGGAGGCCTTCAAGGAAGGGAAGATCAAGATCCTCTCGGCCACCCCGACCCTGGCCGCGGGGGTCAACCTCCCCGCTCGGACCGTGGTCATCGGGAGCTACAGGAGGTTCACCCCAGGCTACGGCATGTACCCCATCTCCGTTCTGGAGTACAAACAGATGAGCGGAAGGGCCGGGAGGCCCCAGTACGACGATTACGGCGAGGCGGTGCTCATCGCCTCTTCCTCGGACGAGCAGGACGCCCTCATGGAGAACTACGTCGCCGCCCAGCCCGAGAAGCTCTACAGCAGGCTCGCCCAGGAGGCCGCCATCCGGGGCCATACCCTGGCCACCGTCGCCTCCGACTACGCCCACACCGAGCAGGGGATCGTCGACTTCTTCTCCCAGACCTTCTATGGCTACCACTATCCCATGGGGAACATCAAGCTAATCCTGGCAGGGATCCTCAGCTACCTCAGGCGAGAGGACATGATACAGTACAAGGGGGACTACGTCTACGCCACCGACTTCGGCCGCAGGGTCTCGGAGCTCTACATCGACCCCCAGTCAGCCGTCATCCTCCGAGACGGGCTCAGGCGCGGCGCCCTGGATGTCACCGATCTGACATGGCTCCACCTCATCTGCCACACGCCTAACATGCGCCCCATCCTGAGACCCCGCAGAAAGGATATGGGCGAAGTGGAGGAATACTTCGAGGAGCACAGGGAAGAGTTCGCATGCAGGATCGCAGCCGACTACGACTACGTGGATTTCGAGCAGTTTCTCGGGGAGGTGAAGACCGCCATGGTTCTGGAGGCCTGGATCCAGGAGACCTCGGAGAGCGACCTATTGGAGAGGTATTCAGTCGCCCCCGGCGACCGTTACAGCGCGGTGCACAACGCCGATTGGCTCCTCTACGCCGCCTACGAGCTCGCCAGGGTGCTCGACATCCAGGAGCCCCGGGGGCACCTCAGGAATCTCAGGGACAGAGTGAGGTACGGCGTCACCGACAAACTGCTTCCCCTGGTCAGGCTCCGGGGCATCGGCAGGGTCAGGGCTCGGGTCCTCTACAACTCCGGGTTCCCCACTGTGGCGAGCCTGAAGAGGGCGCCAGTCTCGAAGCTGGTGGAGATCCCTCTGATAGGCCCGAGACTGGCCAAGGTCATCAAGGAGCAGGTGGGCGGCGTCGTCGACGAGGACGAGTGGAAGAGGCTCGAGACAGCCTCCTCTGAGCAGAGATCTCTAACCGATTTCGTGGAGGAGGAGCCGGCGGAACCCGAAGAGCCCGATGAGCGGGAAGAGCCCTAATAGTTTTATAGTAAATTCCATCTAAAATGTATCGGAATGTCTCGCGAGGAGAAGTACGGGTACATCCTCAGGATAG
>JAUVHT010000051.1 GCA_030593155.1 Candidatus Bathyarchaeota archaeon | reverse complement strand
GTCAACCAGAATGTCTACGGGTACACCGTCATCGACAGCCTGAAGGCGATCCAGACTCTGTCGGGCCTGGACTTTTACAGGATCTTCGGGACGACCAGCGAGCGGGCCCTGGTGTTCGTAGGTGTTAGCCGGGGGAGGTCTCCCATGATCGCCGTCAAAATAAGCCCGTTCAAGCCCAGGATAATCATCCTCCACGGAGTCCGAGAACGGATCGACCCCTTGGCCGTGGCCCTTGCCAGAAGCGAGAACATCCCCCTGGCGATATCGATGCTCCCCACCCAGGACGATCTGGTGGAGGCCCTCCTCGGGGTCTACAGGCTCAGCAAAGAATAGGGTGGAAAAAAGAGCAGAGTTTTTCAGGTCCTAATTCACCATTCTTTTGATTTTCCAAGAGAGGACATATCTCCAATGTGCTTCCTCCGTCTGCAGCCTCTCGTGTTGTAAGTAACTCGGGGAGGATATAGTAGAGTTCCCTGCATCCATTGAATGTGTGCTTGAGATCTGTCTCGTTTTACAGCCTCGGGTCGGTCATCCGTCTGAATTCGCTCGGCAGGATTATGACATCGATTCCGAGGATGACGGGGAAGAATCCAACGTTCAAGCCGAAGAACTCTTCTCGTACTTGCCTGATGTCTCGACGGGTACAGCTTGGGCGCCATCGTGTGCCTTAACGCACCCTGCGAGTTCGCCATCAAGGCCTTCGGCCTCAAGGTGAGGAACACCCTCAAAAATTTGAAGACCAAGGAGTTCTTCTGCTCGGGCTCAACCCTTTGGGCTTACGTGAACGCCCTCCATCCCATGGGCTTCGTGATGCAAGAGAGGAGCCTCGTCTTCTTCTAGGACAGCCTCGCCTTCGACATCCTTCCCCACGCCTACAACGAGAAATACGACACCATCGCCAAATACGGGGAGCGGGACGTCCTACAGAGCGGCTGGCTCATAGGAGAGGAGAAGGTCGCCTCCAAGATCGCCATGTTCTCAGCCGAGTACGGGAAGGGGAAGGCAGTCCTCATCGGGATCCGACCCCAGCACAGGGCCCAGACCCACGGCACGTATAAACTGGTCTTCAACGCCCTGCTCTCATGATCCCCTTTTTCTTTAGGGTATCTGTTCTCGTAGTTGGTTATTCTTAAATAGTCACCGTTGTCCCTAGTCTAGATCTCTCAGAAGGCTGATACGCGGTGAGCGGAAAAGCGAAGAAGGCCACGTCCATCCTCAGCTACGGCCTCATAGTTATGACGGTCACCCACACCCTGACCCACGTATTCGGGGGAATCCACCCAGCAATATTCTCGATACTCAGGGAAGAGTTCAGCCTCTCCCTCAGGCAGCTGGGGATCATCGCCGCGATACCACCGTTGCTGCAGGCCCTCCTCTCCATCCCGACGGGGCTCCTCTCCGACAGGATCGGATCCAAGAAGATGGTGATGCTGAGCCTCGTCGTTGCCATTCTGGGAGCCGTACTGGCGAGCCAGACGACGAGTCCCCTGATGTTCATCGTAGCCATCAGCCTAGTCTACCTCAACACCACCATCTACCACCCGGCCTCTTACAGCTTCACGTCTAGGCTGTTCACCGACGAGAACAGGCCCAAGGCCCTAGGACTCCACGGCGCCGGCGGGACCCTCGGCCACGCCATTGGGCCCCTATCCGTGAGCATCCTCATCGGCCTCCTCGCCTTCGAATGGCGGCAGGTCTACCTGCTCCTGGCGGCGCCACTACTAATCGGCATAATCATGGTCTTCTTCCTCAAGGAGGAGGCACCGGAGAAAGGAGGGGAAGAGGATCCGGCCGTGGAGGCTGCAACCGACGTCAGGTCCATCCTCTCGTTCAGCATGGTTATGTTCCTCGCCTACTCGGCCCTCAGGATGATGGGGGGCTCGATGATCTCCACCTTTATCGTCCTCTACCTCCAAGACGTGAAGCACATGGACCTCGCCGCCGCCAGCTTCATCGCCAGCGGTACTATGCTCTTAGGCTTCTTAGCGGCCCCCATAGGAGGGTTCATGGCCGCAAGGTTCGGGGAGAAAAAGTGGATCCTCGCCTCCTTCTCCCTGGGGAGCCTCCTCCTCGCCGCCTCCATCTTCAGCCGTAACGTGACGATCTTCGCGATCTTCTACATAGGCTACGGCTTCTGCAACACCCTGGGGATGGCCGCCCGCTCCTCCATCATGGCCATGCTCTCCCCCAGCGGGCAGAGGGGCCTCGGGTACGCCCTCTTTTTCCTGCCCGGCAGCATCATGGGGGCGGTGGCGCCGGTGGTAGCCGGCTTCGTCGCGGAGAACTATGGGTTCACCACCATCTTCTACATCTCCCTGGGGATCTACGTCGTAGCCTTGGGGATCCTGAAGTTCATGGTCAGGATAGACTGACCCAGCGAGTTTCACTCGCCTCCCTGCCATCAGAAGCTGGGTCGAATTTATCAACCTAGAATTATCGCATACCATGGTGGCGATGGTCATCAGACTGGTCGAGCTTGGTCCTTTCGGCTGCAGGATAGACCGGGGAATTGCAGAAACCCTCCAGGACATCCCCGAAGGCTATGAGAACAAAGGTGTCAAAGTCGATACCGATCCTGTGACAGTGTTCATCGAGCCCACAACTGCGAAAGATATCGAGAACCCCAAGAAGAGGTCCTCTTCGGCTCTTAGATTTAATATCCACGCCTGAACGTTTACGAGTTCGCCCTTCAAATTTTCAATTGTCTCCTAGCGATAATCGGGCTGGCGATCGCAGCGAAGACGACCGTGCCCAGGACGATTGGGAAGCACAGGTCGGTATAGATCCCCGGGTTCACGATGTAATTCATTTCCGGGTCGAAGATAGAGGGGAGCTGGGACATGACGAGGGTCGAGGTCCCAAGGGCGTACACCACCCTCGAAATGATCCGTTCCTCTTGGGAGAAGCCCATGAGGCGTCCGACCCCCGAGGCCACCAGGTACCTCACCGCTAGGAGGATGGCGACGATCCCGAAGCCGACCAGGAAATATTCCCTTGACAGGGTGGCTATGAGGCCGATGTAGACGAAGTAGTAGGACTTGAGGAGGAAGACGATCTCCTCGTTGAACTTTACGATCTTCCCCTTGTCCGGCCTCAGACTCCTGTTCATGTTCAGCGCCTTGGCGAAGTGGCGATAGTTCGCCAGAACAAGGCCGAAGACGAAAGCGGCCAAGGTCCCCCCGCCGTCACCTATCCTCTCCCCCAGCAGGTATGTGGGAAAGAGGGCGGCCATGGTCATCATGTAGTTGAACGGCTGACCCCGGAGCCTGTCCAGGACCTCGGCCCAGACCAGGCTGAGGACGAGGCCTATGAGGGAGCCCATGACGAATGTGTAGACTATGTCCTTCGCGCTGTCCAGGATGGAGACGCTCGGGAGCATGATCATCCTGATGATGGTGATGGCAGCGACCATGCGGATGGGGTCGCATAGGGTGGATTCCAGCATGAGGAGGATCCTTGCGCTCTCCATGTTAGGGATGAGTCTGCGGAGACCTGTCATGAGGCTGATGACGGCGACGGTGCTGATGCCTGCGACCATGGTGCCCAGCAGCATGCCCTCCCTGAGGGAGAATCGCGTGGGCATGAGGAAGCTGACGGAGTAGCCCACCGCGGCGACGATGGCGAAGAACGTGGCCAGGGTGAGGGTTATCGACTTGAAGAAGGTCTTCTGGAGCGTCTTCATATCCAAGCTTATACCGGAGTCGAAGGTGATGATGCATATGGCCACGACCCCCATCAAGGGGGAGAGGGAGACGAAGCTGTCCTTCTCGAATACCCCGAGAACCGGCCCTAGAAGGATGCCGAAGCCCAGCAGCCAGAGGATGTCGGGGATCCTTGTCTTCGTGTAGAACAAGCCGCTCACGTAGCATAGGAACAACGTCGAGGAGACGAGCAGCAGGAATTTGTCGGGGGCTATCAACGTCGATGCTCCGAGAGATCCGACGTTCCGATGGGTCCGAAGTGGAACACACCAAACGTGGAGTTAAGGAACACAAGGGTATACTGGATATATAGATTTGTGCTCTTCTTCGGGTGTGCACCTATCGTTAAACTGGCTTCCCACAAGAGCATCAGTGCGATTTCTATACATTTAACAATCCCAGAAGCAAACACTCCATTGGTGAACATCCTTGTTGAAGAAGAGGCGTCTGGGCCGCATGGGATACGAGGCCACAATCATCAACCTGGGGGGCTGCGGGGTCGGCCGAATTAGCCAGGATGAAGCGGATGAGGCTGTCAAATTGGCCCTGAAATACGGTGTGAACATGATCGACGTCGCGCCGACCTACGGAGAGGCGGAACTCAGGCTGGCCCCTTGGGTCCAGAAGATGAGAGCCCATTTCTTCATCGCGGAGAAGACTAGGGAGAGGAGCCGGGAGGGCGCCTGGAGAGAAACTCCACGAGAGCCTCAGCAGGTTGGGAGTCGAGAGCTTCGACCTCTACCAGCTACACGGGATCGGAAACAGGGAGGAGCTGGACCAAGCCCTGGGCGCGGACGGGGCCATGGAGGCTTTCATCGGGGCCCAGGAGACCGGGTTGGTTAAACACCGCGCGCGCAATAATGATTCGCGTATAAGCCTCATCTAAAGGTAGCAATATTTCTTCAAGGCCGTTGATGCGGCGTCCCTATCGATTAGTTACTTAAAATCTCTTCTAAAGAGCTGTTCCGCCTGCTCAAATAGATGATGATCACCACGAATGCCGCTCCTGCGGCGAGGCCGATACCGATGTAGACGAAGGTCGGCCAACTGGAGCCCGTTGATTCCTCGATGAAGGTTTCCGAGATCGTGATGTAGAGGTCGCTGGCTATCAGCTGCTCCCGGGAGCGGCGGCTGTCCCCTATGTAGGCCTGCCTGGAGACGTTGTAGGCCGGGACAATGCTGCTCTCGTACTCGGGGGCCCGGAGGACCATCTCGAGGGGTTCCGTGGCCGCGGCCAACGTCAGGTCGACGGGGATCCAGCCCCAGGGAGGGACGTAGACCATGGCCCATCCGTGCCACCCCACCCCGTCCCGCTTGAAGCTCAGGTGGCCTTCACAGGACGACTTTTCGCTGTCTATGCTCTCGCTGAAGACCACCCCCACCTGGAGGAAGGCGGGTATCCCCAGGGAGCGGAGCAAGGAGATGAGGAGGATGGCTTGGTCGTCGCAGTCTCCCTGGAGGTCGTCTAAAGTCTCGTCCGGGTAGAGGGGCGTGTCGAAGCTGCAGTATGTGACGTTCGCCACGATCCAGCCGATGAGCCGGGTGACCAACCCGAGAACGGTGGTCTCCTCCGCAGCGAGCTCCCGGGCAAAGGACTCGATGTCATCGTTCCTTCTGAAGGACTCGGTCTCCTCGGTGTACTCTCCCGCCAGTCTAACGGGGATGTCATTGATGCCGCCTGCCTCCGCAGGATCGATCTCCGGGCGGGGCATGTCCTCCGAAATTATTACGTACTCGATGGAGAATATCATGGTCTCCCCGGCGGAGATTTCCGAGGGGAGATCCACGACTGCTAACCCGTTGCCGTCCTCGTCCAGGGTTTCCTTGAGGATGCCATGGCTGGCGTTCCGGGTTGTGACCGTCTGCCACCGGTTGTCCATGAAGAGGGATAGTGTAGAATCTGCTTGGGTGATGTTATAGGCTGTTTCTCCCCGGTTCTCGAAGGTGTACGTCGACCTGAATACGAATTGATCTCTCTTTGCGCTTGTAGCATGAGGGAACGTCCCGGCTAAGAGAATTATGAAGAACAGGGCGGATATGGGCTTGGATCTCAATCTCGGGACAAGGGATAGGTGGAGGGGGGATATATTTGCCTTACCCGAGGCTACTCCACGTGGACCCGGAATAGGTCTATATCCCCCTGCAGCAGCGGCAGGAACTCCCTGACCGACCGCTCCACGTCCCTGGACTGGGTTATGTACCGCCCGACGATGAGGATGTCCGCACCCGCTTCCAGGGCGAACTGGGCCGTGTTGGGCCGGATGCCCCCTGCGACGGAGATGAGGAGCTTCCTGTCCTTGAAGGCCTCCCGGATCTTGGCGATGTACCCCCACCTGGCCTCCCCGCCCCTCTGCTCGACGTCGATGGCCCTGTGGAGGATGAC
>JAUVHT010000081.1 GCA_030593155.1 Candidatus Bathyarchaeota archaeon | reverse complement strand
GGTTGACAACTGCCCTTTTTGTCTTGTGACCGATGATAGGGCTATCCGGCGTGAGTTCCTCACCATCCCTGATCCGTGACTCTAGGTATTCAGCCAAAAAGGTGCAGCCTTCCTCCGATAGAAATGTGAAATACTTGTGCTTGGCTTTACTGAGAGAGGCCCTGACATTGACTCTGGTGGGAATAACCTCGAAAGTAACTTTTCCATTCTCGATGCGAAGCTCTGGGAGGTCTCTAACCCTGAGGCCGTCCTGTCCCCAGTGATCACCTAGAACCTGGGGTCTGAGGTCCGCTAGGGCTATGAAGGCCTCCGCAACCCTTAACCGGGGAGGGCTGGTACGGAAAATTCTGCTCAATTCTTCTTTACTCGGTATCTGCTCGTTCTCAATTGTAGGCGTTCTTCCTACGTTGCTTATGACAATCCTTCTAGTAAGCTCGACACCGTTATGCTTCAACCAGGACTTGATAGACTTGATTATTGACTCGATGTAGCCAGGGGATAACCCTTCCTCCTCGAGTTGGGTGACGACATCGTCAACCTTGTCTGCGAATCCCATGAGATCCCCTTGGGCGGCCTTGACCATTCCCTTCGGATCGAGATCAAGAAGGCCACAGGCCTTACCGATCCTCCTCAGGGAGACCTCGGCGGTCAAACGGCTTCCCCTGGCGGTGACCCTGTACCACCTCTCTAGGTCTTCATCCTCCAGGAGATAGGCCCACTTGCTACTTCCCTTCGCGTTGGCCATTTTCAGTTAGAACTATTATCCTCGACAAAACTAATAAAAGTATCTACCCCAAAACAATGGTGGACTGGGGGGGATTTGAACCCCCGACCTCCTGGATGCAAGCCAGGCATTCATACCGCTGAACTACCAGCCCAAAGCACTGCGCCTGGGTGTTGGCGCCTCTTCCACCTATTCATGAAGCCTCCTGATTTGAATCTGTTGCTCACACCGATGCCCATAAAAACCACGGTCGACCAATAACCGTGAAATCCATGGCGCAGGTCAAGGCGATAGTCTTCGATCTCGACGGAACCCTGATCGCATCCAACCACGACTACGACGAGATGGCCAGGCGAGTCAAGCTGATATTGGAAGAAGCAGGCGTCCCGACGAATGCTCTCTCGCAACAGGGGAGGATCTGGGAGATTATCCAGGGAGGCGTGAGGAGCCTTCAAGAGCTCGGCCTGCCGTCAACGAGGATCAAAGATATCCTGGACAGTATCGACGAGGCGCTGAACGAGGTGGAGGTCAGCTCCGTAGGATCGGTCGAGCTCAAGCCCGGGGCCACGGAGCTGCTGAAGCACCTCAGGGAGAGGGGCATAAAGATAGGGATAGCGACGAGAAGTTGCGGAGAGTATGCGAGGAGGAGCATGGAGGCCAGCCGCCTCGTCGAGTATTTCGACGCCGTCCTGGCCCGGGATGAGGTGGAGTTCCCCAAACCCGATCCCCGTCACCTGCTTCAGATCGTGGAAGAGCTGGAAGCCAGCCCCCAGAGCGCAATATTCGTTGGAGACACCGAGACGGACCAGAGAACTGCGAGAGCCGCCGGAATCCCCTTCATCGGAGTCCCCTCGAGCGAAAATTGGAGAAAAAGGATGGAGGGGAAGGAGGGCTCGGTGCTGGTCTCATCCCTATCCGAGATCATGGAAATGGTCTAGGAGAGGTAGGTGCCCTCTCACCTTGATCTACGTTGGACGCGGTACTGCAGCAGCGTCCAGATCCAGTCGACGAACTCCCTCAGGTTCTTGGTCTGAATGTAGATCTCGCCGGGGCCCCTGATGTGGGTGACGAAGCCCTCGCCGCTCAGGATGGTCTCCTTCCAGCCCCCGAACTTCCTCACCTCGTAGTCGCAGCTGTCCGAGAAGGCGACCAGGTGGAAGTTGTCCACCACCAGCTCCTCCCCGGGGCCCAGCTCGTGCCTGTCCAGAGCCCCGAAGGTGTTCAGGAAGAGGTCGCCGCGGCCGTAGGTTCTAATCATGAAGAGGCCTTGGCCGAACAGGCCCTTGGTGAAGCCCTCCCACTTGACGTCGAGATCTATGTCGTCGGTGTTGGCGAGGTAGGAGGACTTCTGGACGATGAAGCCCTTGCCCGGTTCCACCTTGAGCACCTGTATGTCGCCGACGGGAGCCGCGCCCAGCGCCAGCTGGCCCGGTCCCCTGGTTGCGACGTAGTCGTTCACGAAGAAGGACTGCCTCCCAAGGATGGACAGGCCTATGGTGCCTAGGATGCTCTTCTCCCGCATCCGCGTCTGGACCTCGATATTGGGAGTCATGTAGGTCATGGCCCCCGCCTCCCCCACGATGCTCTCCCCCGCCTCTAGGTCGACGACGAGCATCGCGTAGGAGGGTTCGTACTTGATCTCGTATTTCATGGGTGGATCAAGAGCGTCTTGGTATATAATTTGTTGGGATGCTTCAATCCACGTCTACAGATGATATGTGTCCTTTCACCCGACTCTCAAGGATATGAGAACATTCACCTTTTACTTGTACCCATGAAAAGGCAACGCAGAGAGGAACAAGGCGAAGACGTACAGCGCAGGCGCCAACCCCGCTATTGGACCCCGGAATACAAGGTCGAAGATCGATGAACTCTACGTTAAGAAGTTGGCATGAAAAGTGATACTTCAACTACAGCCTGATACCATTCGTGGCCCTCGGGCTCGTCATAGCCCACCAGATCTACCTGAACATCCCTCAGAAGGACGATAGGCCTTCCTTCACTATCGGTGGCGTGTCCGAGGGGAGAGTGGGAGATTTCAGCGTGGTGTTCTCAGTCGATGACGAGAATGGGAAGGTCGGGGACGAGTTCGCGTTGGAGTTCACGCTGACGAACCACGGCGAAGCAGACTACGTCCGGAGGATCGGGCTACCCTTCTTCGACGTCAGGATCCATGATGAGAACGGGAACCTGATAGCCCGTTGGAGCGATGGGAGGCAACTGCGTAGAAACCTTTTCCTGATCCAAGTGACGCCAGGGGATGAGTTCTCGGAGACCAAGATCTGGGACCTGACCGTGTTCAACCCCGACTCCGGGGAGATGGAGCCCCTCAGCGAGGGGAGATACTGGCTCTCAGGTGTAAGGCTCGGCGACCCTGTGATAGAGACTGGAAAAATACCGTTGACGATCGGATGAGCCGTGGCGTGGCGCTATCCTTCATGTATGATAGTGAAGAGTTCGTTGTACCTGGCCCGCGCCTCCCTTAGCTCGCGCTCCAGCCTCTTGAATCCGGTCACCGTGCCGAGCCTGTACAGCAGCTCCGCTGGCTCCACGGGTTTGAGTATGAATGCGTCTGCTCCCTGGTTGAGGGATTCGACGGTGTCCTCCAGGGTGGCGGCGCCGGAGATCATCAGGGTGCCTATCACGGGGTCCACCTCCCGGATGTTTCTGAGGAGTTCGACTCCGTCGATGTCTGGGAGCTTTATGTCGAGGATGACGGCGTCGAAGGTGTTCTCCCGGGATGCCTCCAGGGCCTCGGTGCCGGTGTAGGCGTTCACGACGGTGTACCCTGCCTTCCTCAGGATCGCGGCCAAGCTTTTGTTGAGGGTTTTGTCGTCGTCTACGAGCAGTACTCTCAGGCTTTTGTCTCTTCTCTCTTCCTCGATGTCCTCGTTGCATCCCTCAGGGCATTTCCAGTACCCCTTGGGGAGCCTCTGACGTCCTTCGGTCTCGGGTTTCCAGGTGCAGCCGCACGTCTGACACCTCAGGGTGAACTCGGGCCCTTCGACCGGCTCGATTTTTTTCTGTTCCATCTTTCTCCTGACGTGATATGGGATTTGTTTTATCGTCACGTTCTCTTCGTCCATTCCCCCATCCCCCTTCTTCTTCGAATTTGATGGTGCATCAGGCTGGTGTGTTGCTGATGAACCTTTACGGGGTCAAAGACAGCATAGCGTTACCCTGCCCCTTCATCATCCTAAAAAATAGTTAATGGTATATTATTCTTCTCATTTCCGATTCTTCAGTCGAAGCGTTAGATCGGGTGTGGTGTTGTCGACGATGAGCTTCGTGTCATGCTTTAGTAAACCCTTCAGGGTTCTTCCATTTAGCCGAACAGGCGAAGCGTACGGTTGATGAGGCCCGTTGGCTTACTGGTAGTATCGGGGAACGAAATAGTATTTTAAAAGAAGTATTACCGATGTCCCTGATCGGTGTGGGCGGGTGTTACTCCGACATGGCGCGCGCTTTTGGAGATGTGTGGGTCTACTTTGCCTTTCTTATGATGAACTCCACTTGGTCTCCGTCGGATTCGAGGCTGAGTATCTCGTGGCCTAGCCTTTTCACCAGGCGTTTGATGTCCTCTTCGGCCGCTGGGTCATCCGCGGTGACTTTTAGCGTCTGGCCTACTTCTAGCTCGTCGAGGCTCATGCGGGTTCGGAAGACGGGTTCTGGGCAGTAGAGGCCCGTGCAGTCCAGGGTCTTGTCGGGGTTTATGGGCGTCATCCTCACGTCTGGGTGT
>JAUVHT010000010.1 GCA_030593155.1 Candidatus Bathyarchaeota archaeon | reverse complement strand
CGCGACGAGGTAGATCTCCGCGCTCTTCTTCCTCGTGGCCTTCGGCTTGACTATCTTCACCGTCTCGAACATGTCCCTCATCTCCCGGACGAATTTGCCGTGTTCCGAGCCCTGGAACGTCTTGATCACCATCCAACCCTTCCTCTTCAACAGCCTGTCTGCGATGACCAACGCCACCCTGGCCAGGTATATCTGGCGATACTGGTCCAGATCCCATGTTCCGCTGACGTCGGGGGCCATATCAGAAAGGATGACGTCTATCTTCCCCTGGAACATGTCCATGATTTCATCCTGGGTCTCCTCGTCGGTGATGTCCCCGACCAAGGTCTCGACGTTCGGGAGGCCGAGGGGCTCGATCTCGTAGAGGTCTACCCCAAGGACGAGGCCTTCATCGCCGAGCGATTCGCTGGCCACCTGGAGCCATCCGCCGGGTGCCGCCCCCAGGTCAAGCACGTTGCGCGCACCCTCCAGAAAGCCGAAGCGCTCTTCAAGCTGGATTAGCTTGAAGGCCGCCCGAGAGCGGTACCCCTGCTCCTTCGCCCACCTGTAGTAGGGATCGTTTTTCCTCTCGTTGAACCACCTGCTCGACATCCTTGTGCCCTACCCGTCGGTTTTGATCGACTTTACGATGTCCATCAGCTCCCCTATCGGGGCGTCCGTCTTCAAGCCTCTATCGTCTACGTGGGTCCTCGCCACCCTGAATCCCGCCTCCTCTATCGCCGAGATGACTTCGCCCGTCGCCCTTGACGGCATTCCGAGCTTTGAACATATTTTATCTATGCTGTAAAAACCTTGGGGGAATCCTATCTCCCCCCTGACTCTTTGAACTATGCGGATGAGCCTCAGGTTGCTGCTGATGGCGGACCTTTCGGACAGCGTCAGCATGTCGTCGCAAAAGGCCTCTTCTGCCAGATCCCCCAGCCACATCGGCCCCGCAGCCCCCATCGGAGATCCGCAATGTCCACACACGGCGGAATCGAAGATGCTCCGACTAGACACCGCCTTCCTGTTGAGACACTTGAAACAGTGGAGAATGTACCCCATCTCTGACAGGCGTCTGTCCACATTCTTCTTCCCCCTTCCCAGCTTCACGTACAGACGGACATAATGATCCGCCACGTAGCTGAACACGGGTTTCGTGGAGACCTCGTGGACGGCGGCCGCGGTCACGAGGGCCCCAGCGACGAGCCTCAACGCAGATTCGCGACAGTACCCTGTCCTGAGGGGGCGGCCCCCGTATTTACGCAGGCAAGCCCTCGGGTTAACGCCGCAGAGGGGGGCCATGTCGGTGGCCGTCAACGCCAGCATCCCGTCCCTCTTGCACGCCCTGATGGCTCCGTCTAGATACGGGGCTGGTGATCCATAGGGATCGACGTCGACGTAGTCGAATCGAGATAGTGGCTTGGAATGGATTGACAAGAGGAGGTTGGCCTCCATGAGCCTCACGTTCACAACGCCCGACACGCCGTTGATATGGGCGTTTTCCCTCGCAAGCTTGATGGCCTTTGGATTCATGTCCCCCATCACGACCCGCTCAACCCCGGGCGACTCAAGGGCCAGCCGTACCCCCCTCACCCCCGTCCCGCACATCGGCTCACAGACAGTCAACGGCCTCGAAACCCGCCTCTGGTGAACACCCAAGGCAAGGACCGCCGTACTCCTGTTCATCCTCATCCGGGGGTTGTAGAACACGGGGGCTCTCGATCTGGCATGTTCAAGGGGTTCCCCCTCTTCCTGACTAATTTCGGGTACCCTAATAACGGAGGTGCCCTCTCGAACCGTTGTCGTGGGGAAGTCCATTCCTGCTATTCTTGGGTCCGGCTAGATATTACTTTAGCTGATTTCGCATTGCGAAGGGAATAGTTATAATACTATCATCGAAAAATGGATTATCATCATCTGGGCAGCGAGGGCACCACCATTTGAGCGGGAAAAAGCCGGATAAGAAAGAGGGACTATTCGCGGACAGCCGAGTCCAGCTATTCATCGGTAGATTCCTCGACGGAGAGCTCGAAAGCCTCTACCCGGTCCTGGACGAAAAACTAGGCTACAGATACCCCGGCGCGGAGGTCTTCGTCGACAGACCAGAGGATGCCGAGGCCTTCCTGAAATCGCTTCAGGACATCAATCTCCTGACCTCGGAGGTCTGCGGTGTCCTCGTGTGCTGCCCTGGATGCGGTTCAAGCAACATCGACCAGCTCCTCAAATCGGACAGACAGGACACAAATACTATTCGAAACAGCGGATCATCAGGAGAAAATGAGATTTCGAAGAGGGCAAAATCCGGCGATGCGGATTGGAGATGCCGCAGCTGCGGCGTACTGATCCTGAAGGGGGACCTATCGGTCAGGCCTATTTTCTGCTACAAGTTCAGCGAAGAAGGGATAGAGAAGATCTCAGACCGGCTGGCGATAAAACCCCTGCTCGAGTTCCTCCACGAACGGGGGTACGACACCGAGAGCCCCGGGTTCATGACAGGTGAATCCGAAGTGGAGCATTTTTTCGACATCACGGCCAGGAGCGACGACCAGAGCGAGGTGATCCTCGCCTTGGATTTCGTGGTCTCCGACGATGATGTGGGAGAGGACAAAGTAATATCCATGTTCGCTAAGGTCTTCGACACGAACCCTCCCAGGTCCATCCTGGTGGCGTTTCCGGGGCTGACGAGGAAGGCGAGAAAACTCGCAGAGCAGTATGACATAGATGTCGTGGAGACCCGCGATCTCGGCACTCTCTGGAAGGATCTGCTCAAGGTGATCCCCCCCGTAGAAGAGTTCAAATTTGAGACTCTCGATGTCATGACTCTCCTTTCCCTCCCGGACCACCTGAGGAAGACGGCTTCCGTGGTGTGTGAGAAGGGAAAGACGACGGCCGACGAGATCTCTGACATGACGAAGAGGGCGAGGGCCGTCGAGAGCGGCTATCTGAACCAGCTGGTGAGGATGGGTTACCTGAAAAAGGAGAGGAAGGGTCGGCAGGTGCTCTTCTCCGTAATATCGTAGGTGAGCGAAATGGTGAAAACGATCTCGATCCACTCAAGCCGGGGAGGCACCGGCAAGAGCCTCATATCCAGTAACATAAGCGTAATCCTGGCTGCGAAGGGGCGGAACGTCGCCCTCCTCGACTTCGACTTCAGGGCCCCCAGCCTCCTGACCATATTCCAGGCGAAGAACAACGTCAGGAGATGGGTCAACGACTACCTGGACGGGAAAGCCAAGATCGGAGACGTCATGGTGGACCTGACGGATAGGTACAAGACCAAGGGGAGGTTCCTCGTGGGCTTTGCCAACGTCGAGATGGACGCCATGAGGGATATCGCCAGGAAGGACAGGAAGTGGCAGATGAGGGCCCTGAAACGGATCATGTCGATGAAACAGGAGCTTGCCGATCAGTTCGGAGTAGAGATCATTATAATCGACACTAGCCCGGGGGTCCAGTATTCATCGGTGAACGCGGTCGTCAGCTCCGACGTGTGTGTCATCGTTTCGAGCATGGACCTCCTGGATCTCGAAGGCGCCCAGCGCATGGTCAAGGATCTCTACGAGCCCTTCGAGAAGAAGACCTACGTCCTCGTAAACAAGGCCACCCCCCACATGTTCTTCGAAGATGACAGCCAGAAAAACCTCGTTGAGTCCATAAAGGGCCGCTTCACGCAGCCCCTGATCGCGATCATCCCGTGCTACTGCGATATACTCCTGGCTCAGAGAGTGTCCCTCTTCGCCCTGGACAAGCCAGAGCACCCGTTTACATGGGCCTTGGGCGAGGTCGCGAAACGGTTGGAAGACCAGCTGTAGCTAAACCGAACCTGAGAACTCTCCTAGGACGTCTGCGAACTGCTTAATTTTCTCCACGCCAAGAGGGGTTGTGTTGTAGACCTTTCTCTTCCTCTTCCCCTCGTAGATCTCATTACACTCTAAAAGTCCTTCAGATTCCAGGGATTCCAAGAGGGGATAGATCACGGGTGGACCGACCTTGATGCCATAGGCCTCCATCATCCTAGACATGATCCTGTAGCCCCAGAGGGGTTCATCCAGTAGCATGCGTAACACTATCAGATCGAGGAAGCTCCTCACGAACCTCCTCCGGAGTTCGCTGTGGGTGTTCTCCGACATCACATATCAACAGGAACATATATCATTCTAGAGACATATAAATGGTCACTGGGGAAATGATTAACCATGTTCAGTAACCTTCCTCAGAAACATATGTACTGAAAATCAGTTTTTCAGGTAAAGATTTATATTCCAGTTTCTGGGGTAATGAGCGGATATATCGAAGAATCGATATAATGTAGTGGTGTGCAACAGGACTACACGTTAGAGGAGGTATGACAAGGTGTCAACGCTGGTGATCATAGGACAAGCGTTCTCCTACG
Organism: Candidatus Bathyarchaeota archaeon; assembly: GCA_030593155.1. The sequence continues at coordinate 8,037 of JAUVHT010000010.1, read as the reverse complement.
TTGCACTGACCGTGGGCCTCTTCTTCTTCCTGTTCGCCTGCAAGTACTACTTCGCCATACTCATCGCCCTCTTCAGCGGGAGGAAAAACGGAGACAATTGGAAGAACGGGAATAACAAGAACTCCCTCCTGGGGAATGGTACACCGGAGCCCTTCCGCAGACAGTCGAAGGAGAATAACAACGGCAACTTCTTCAACGGAGCCCTGGAAAACGGCCTGATCAGGGAGCCCTTCGTTTCTATACAGCTCCCCTTCTACAACGAGAAGAACGTCGCCAGGAGGATCATCCAAGCCTGCGTGGACATCGACTACACGAACTATGAGATAATGGTGGCGGACGACTCCAGGGACGAGACAATCGAGATCCTGAAAGAGCTCAACAAGAGGACCGAAGGCCCCACCATCAAGTTCATCCACAGGAAGGACAGGACGGGGTTCAAGGGGGGCGCCCTACAGAAGGCCGTGCAGTATATGGACCCCCGGACCGAGTACGCCGTAGTGCTGGACGCCGATTTCATCCCACCGCCGGACATCCTTAAGAAGTTCATCTGGTACTTCGAGGGCCAGGGGAGGAACGGCAACCACGAGAACGGAGAGGGGCATAGGTTCGCAGACGAGGTGATGAACCGCTACGTCAACGGGGAGGATGACGAACCCGAGGTCGATATCTTCGAGAGGGTAGACGAGTGGTACGAGAGGCGTCGGATAGGCGTTGTGCAGGGGTACCAGCTCCACCACCTGAACAAGAACGAGAACTGGATCACCAAGGGGATCAGGTGCGAGTTCAGCGGGGGTTACATGATCGAGCGGGTGTCCGAGGAGTTCTTCGGGTCCATGAAGATGATCACCGGCAGCGTCTTCATGATCAGGGCCGAGATCCTGAGGAAGCTGGGGTGGACCCACAGCATCACCGAGGACTGGGACCTCACCCTCCGGATGTACTTGGACGGCTGGAAGGTTCTGTACACGCCGCTGATCCAGGCGCCGGCCGAGATACCCACCACGGTCCGAGCCATAGCCCGCCAGAGGATGCGCTGGGCCGAGGGCCACACCTTCGCCGTCAAGAAGTATTTCTGGGACGTTCTTAGATCCCCCAACTTGACGCGCAGGGAGAAGCTAGAGTTCCTATATTTCGCACCCTACTACCTCCAATCCTTCTTCTTCTTGATAGGAACCTTCTTCTGGGTCGTGGCGGAGATCCTCGCGCAGCATCCGTCCTTCTGGACGGCCACCTTCGGCTGGAGTCTCATCCTCAGCAACCTCTTCGCGCTGCCGTTGATGAGTTTATCAGGGCTGTACCTGGAACAGACGGCGAGGGAGGACTTCACCGGGATATTCTCGTTCATAGTCCTGTCGTACATTCTGACGCCCTTCCAGGCTTACGCTGCGGTGAAAGGCCTTATCGCGAAAGATGAGAGCGGCTGGGTCAGAACGTTTAAAACCGGTAGCATCACCGACCGGATCCTCCAGGTCAGGGTGAGGCGGCTCTTCAGTTGGATCCTGCCGAGGAGGGAACCCTCGAGAAGAGAGAAGCAGGAGACAGATAGGAGGAAGCGTAGGCCCTCTGCGTTGGCCCTGATCTTCCTGATCCTGATGTCGTCCATAATCGTCTGGGTGACTGCGGCTGCGATGTCCACACTCGATGATGGATACCAGACGACGGCTCTCACCTTTGAGTATGTGACCTCAGCCGTGAGCGTGAACGGACACCTGACCAACCGGATATTGACACACCCGGACCACGACATGCTGGGACCGGGGCGTACAGACAACTACACGATATCTGGCGATGACTGGCAGAAAGCCTGGGGTTTCTATCTATATGGACCGCTGGAGGAGGACTACAAGCTGAAGAGGGGCGTGGATCTCTACCTCTACTTGTATTCGGACGCTAAAAGAACCGTTAACATAAAGATCAAGATAGCAGACCTCGACACCGACGGCGAGTTGGATCATAAGATATCATACCAGATCAAAGGTGTGGAGCTCGGTTCAGATTCACCCTCAGAAGCCATCCGTCTCCCGGTTGAAGTGCAGAAATCCGTAATGTTCAGGACCGGCCACAGCATCGTGGTCGAGATATGGGTCATAGGAGAGGGAGACGAGAAGTACTACCTCGACTACGACTCCTTGAGTAAGGAATCCGTGATCGAGTTCCCGGGGATAGTCATGCCAGAGTACCTACTGCCGTTCATGTTGATCGCGCCCCTCATCCCACTGTTCGTGTTGAAGGCCAGAAAATGGAGGAAGTCACACCATGGAGGGATTAGATGAATCAGACCACTGAAAAGTACCTCGAAGGGAAGATTTACCAGAAGCTTATCCTGTACGCGGCGATAGCCTTCATCGTGCTCCCGTTCATCACGTCGTTCAACGAGGTCCTCACGAAGGTCGTGGAGAGCCTCCACTTCGTCAATGCGATGCAGGGCGTCGCGGCTCCCTTCATAGTGAAAGTCCTGGTCGTTTTGCTACGGGCCTTGGGGGTGCCCGCCTCCGCCGACGGTTCCTTCCTCTATCTGACGGGCGGGTGGATGCCCTTGAGGGTCTACATCAACTGGAACTGCATAGGATGGCAGAGCTTCATACTGCTCGCCCTCACGATAATCACAGGCCTCCAGGGGTCCTACACCCGGCGCAGCAAGCTCGTCACGATCCTCATAGGGGTGGAAGGAACCTTCCTCATTAATATGGTACGGATACTGATACCGACACTGATCGCCTATAAGGTAGACTACATACCCGCCATCATCTTCCACGACTACATCGGAACGCTCCTCACGCTGCTTTGGATGGGAGCCTTCTGGAGCTACGCATTCGACGGCATCCTCGTGAAAAAAGACGGTGCAAACATTGGCGAAGATACTTCACGGGATAAACCAGTCTCAGTGGGAAAAATTGACGGAAAGGATCAAGACTTTGGGAGAGATGTGTAAATGGGAAGATACTACTCAAGGCATGATGGGGTTCTGTACATCTACGTCACCAGGAACGATTCGATGGCGGATCTGAGTCTCTTCCCCCCCGAGCTAGAACTGTTCGACCCTGAAAAGCCAAAGAAGGTGAACGAGAGGATGGCCATCATCACGGGAGCTGCTGAAGCGAACGTCGACAAGACGGAGATCATCCTCAGCCTGAGCGGGTTCAAGAAGAGGGATCATCCGAAGGAGATTCTGGAGCACTATTACGTTGTAGGCGATGACTCCGTCTTCGAGGGCGACCCTCTTGGGAGGAAAAAGGCGGATTCGAAAGACGCTGAAAGACCAACCGAAAGGAGGGAGACAGACGTCATCATCCCGAGGTCTACTAGCCCCACTCTAGGTTATATGTTAGACAACCACGAAGACGCTAAGGATGTGGTAAGAGTTCGCCCCGGGAAAATGTGGAAACCTCAGGAACCCACGGCAGAAAGTCATGATGCGGACCAAGGCAGGAGGCCGGCTTCCGAGGAGGAGCTGATTGACAGCCTGGTCCTCTGGATGAGGAGCCAGGGCTTCCAGATCGAGAAGGAGCGTGAGCCTTCTGAGATCGAGACTCCGAGACGTGGTCGAAACGACACCCACGACGAAAAATCTGCGGGGGATGAGCTCATCGAGCTCCTGAGCGAAACCTTAAAGGCAAAGGCCCCCCTGCGGCCTACTCCGGCTGAGTTGTCTTTAGATGAACTACTCAGGCAAATATCCAGTTACGTTAAGAGCATTACACCTAGACCCCAGGAAATGGAGACGCCGAAGACCGCCTTGGACGAGCTAGTTGACGAGTTCACGCAGTTCGTCAGTAGCCGAACCCCGGTTCCAGTCGAGGCTGAGACGCCGAGTCCTTCGACGGAGGAGTTGATCATGCGGATCTCTGACTATCTCAGGAGTCAGGCGGCTGAGACGACGCCGGCGATCCAAAAGCGTCATTCGATCGAGGAGGAGCTGGACAGGCACATAGTCGAATACGTCAAGAGCAGGCTCCCGATAAGGGGATCCGACGTCAGGGAGACGAGGGGTCCCCCGTCGAATGAGCTTCACAGGCCGCTCACCATGCTTCGCTGGAACGAGCAGGTCGCGCCTCTGAAGACCGAGGGGAAGCCCAAGTTCCCAGAGGAAGTGCTGAAGCTCCTCGGCGAGCGCCTCAAGAAGGAAAACCGGGAATCGTGAAAAAAAGGAATCGAAGTTGTGGTGGAAGAGGAGGGGGTGAGATGTCGAAGACGGCCTTTGAAGAGCTCCTCGAGAGCCTCGAATACTTCAGGAGCCGTTCCCAGGTGTCGAAGCGGCCCCCCCAGAGGCCGGCGGAGCGCGTCGGGACGCCTGCCGAGCGTGAGGCCGCGAAGCTCATCGTAGACTACCTGAAGAGCAGAGGCTACGTCTTCTACCGCCGCCCCCCAGTTGAGCGAAGGATCGAGCCTCCGCCGGAGGAGGATAAGTTCTACTCCCGGCAGGGCAGGAACCTGTTCATATACGTCAGGGAGAGGGGTGACTTGATCGACCTGGATCTGTTCCCCGAAGAGCTCAACCTTTTCGGCCCTGAATCGGCTTGGAGGCTGAACAACAAGGCGGTAATAGTCTCCGATGCGGAGGAGGGGAGCCTGGACAGGGCGGAGGCCATCCTGGAAGAGAACGGGTTCAGGCGGTGGGACCACGACGAGGAAGTACTGGTGCACTACTTCACCCGGGGAGACTTCTCGTTGTTCGAGGAGCCGACGATAGGGGCCCAAGCCTACGGATCTTAGACTGGGCCGCAAGGTTCTAGGAGATTAAATATTGAGATCTAGAGGCTCGTATCAGGCTGTGGTCTTCCGCCCGAATCCGACGACGAGGTCCACCAGCTGCTTTTGGTCGATCTCGGCCCTGCTCCGCCAGTTGATGTAGAGGGTGCCCCTGTCGTCTTCGCCGAGGTATCCCTGCGCTATGTATCTGTCGATGTTCATCTTCACCCGCCACCCCGGCAGCTTCTCGGAGAGGATCTTCTCGACCTCTGTCCTCTGGGATTTCCCCTGTTTCGAGATGAGGTAGGCTATGGATACGGCGAGGCCCGCGATGTCGTCGATCCTCCACCCTATGGACTTTGCGGTCTTCTGGTCCACTGTCCCTCTCATGGTCACGTAGAACCTGGCATCGGCCAGCTGGGCTCTCGTTGGTTCGGCCGCGGCGTCCGGGTTGTCCAGGACTCTGGTCACCTTGAGGTCCAGTGGCTTGAGCTGGGCGTCTAGGACTTCCACCACGTCCAGCCAGTCTGATCCCAGCTCCTGCCTTAGTTCCCAGCCTCTCACGCCGGGCAGCCTGTGGTGGGTGAAGAAGAGCAGGTGCACTGCTTCCTTCACCTTTCTGGAGTAGGCCTTCTCGGCTCTTCTCACCCGTTTCGCCATTTCTCCCACTCCTCGTAGTCGACTAGGACCGGTAGGGATCTCGTGTCTTCGTCTGGGTTTTGGTTGGGCTCGTCCGTGGGGCTCAGCTCCACGTTCTCCATGAACCTGTCCATCCGGATGGTGGCGTAGCCGTAGCCCACGAGGAAGCTGGTGATGAACGCCCGTTTCAACGTCTCCGTGTATGTGTCGGCGCCGACCCAGTCCCAGTAGTGTATGTGGCTGTCCTTTCCCGTCTTCTCCTTCATCTCTCTCCAGTAGGCCTCCATGGTCTCTGTGAATCCTTGCTCTAGGATTATCCCGAGTTCCCGGGCGTCCCTCATGGTGGCTGTTCCCGTCTCGATGTGCCTGACCTGGAGATCGTTCCACCGCTCGTCTACGGGCAGGAGGTCCCCCCAGTAGGCCAGGGAGCCCGTCAGTGTCTTTGCCGATATCTGCTCCATCTCGACGATGGGGTGCCAGGACTTTAGGAAGGCGTCCGCTATGGCGCCGACATCCATCATGAGGAGTTGCTGGCTGAGCATGAAAGGGTCCTTGTAGAGGGTTGTGGATTGGTGGTGGATCCACTGGTTCTGCCTCTCGAGCACCGAGGAGAGCTCCTTGAGGGCCTCCGCGTCTAGGCAGAATTCCTCGAAGGAGGCAGCATCCGGGTAGTATCTCCTGATCACCGAGAGGATGTAGTCGGCGTCCACGGCGAAGGGGTCCAGGGCGCCTTCGGAGACCGCTCTGCAGAGGTTGATGACGCCCTCCAGCTGGGCTCGGGTGTCCTGATCAGCCAAGTTATTCCACCACCCTCATGAGGGATGTGCCCTCTGTTTTGTGGATCAGGATGAGGTGGACGCTGTCTCCTTGGAAGGTTACCTGGCTGGGGGTGATGGCCAGGTACTGGTCGACGGATCCCTCCATGGTTTTGACTATGAACTCGGAGACCATCTCCTTGTTCTTGGGGTCCATGTGGAGGTCGAATTCGTCCACGGCTCTGAAGGGGGAGACGATGTTCTGCTGGAGGGAGAGGAGGAAGGCCATGACCGATGTGCTCCGTTCCCCGCCGCTGTGGGTGTAGGAGTCGAGCCTGTTCGGGGCGGCGCCTTTGAAGCCCACCCAGATCTCTAGGCCGGCTTCCTCGATGTCCATGGTGTCAACGAGTCTGACCTCTCCGGTGGCTTGGAGCATGGAGAGGAGGTTCTGGTAGCGGCTGTTCACCTCGTCCAGGAGGTTTCTCATGACCTGGAGCCACCGTTTGGTCCTCTCGTCTATCTCCTCCATGACCTGCCTGCGGCTCTTCCGGACCAGCTCCATCTTCTCCTGGAGCTCCTTGTAGGTCCTGTTGTAGGACTCGTACATGGCCTCTGCGTCCTCGGAGACGTCAGCGAGGCCGAGGAGGATGCCGCTGATCTTCCTGATGTCGCCGAGGATCTCCTCCGAGTCCCGGCCGGTCTCCACCCTGGAGCCCTTTATGAGGGCCTCTGCCTCGGCGTCGTTGAGGTCCCTCCTCATCCTGTCCATGTCGGCCTTGATGCCGTCTATCCTGCGTTTGAGCCTGCCCCTCCGGTCCTTGAGGAGGGCCATGGCGATGCGACCGTCGATGTACCTGTCGTTGGCCTCGTCGATCCGGGTTCGGACCCGGGACATCTCCTGGATCACGTCTCTGGCTCCGGCCTCGGCCTGGCCGAGCTGGGCGCTCAGGGAGTCTATGGAGCCTTGGATCTCGGTTCTCTGCTCCCCGAGTTCCGTGCTCCAGGAGTCGTATGTGTCTGTCTGGGTCCTCTCGATCTCGGCCAAGAGGTTGAAGTAGTCGTCCAGGGTGGTGGGGCCTGATTTGAGCTTCGACCTCAGCGCCTCGGCTCCGATCTCGAACCTCCGCCGGTTCTCCCCTGATGATTTTATCATGGTGTCTAGCTGGATGAGGGACTCTTTGGAGTTCCGGATGGTGTACTCGCAGATGCCGATGGTCCTCTCGTGGCCGACGCGTCGCTCCACGAGACCTTCCCAGGCGCCCTGGTGTTTTTTGAGCTCGTCGTGGGTGTCGAGGACGAGCTTGCTGTTCCGATCCATCTCCGCCTCCGCCTCGTATAGTTCGGAGTCGGCGCTTTCCAGATCCTGCTCCAGGCTCCGGTGGGCCTCCTCGAGGGCTGTGACCCTGCTCCAGGCCATCTCCCGTTGGAGGAAGATGATGCGGGTCTGGTGCTGCTTCTTGATCTGGAGCCGTTCGTACTGCTCTCTCCAGTAGCCCAGGGTCTCGTTGGCCCTGTCCAAGAGCTCGTTGAGGCTATCTTCCTCGCTGAGGATGCCGCCGAGCTTGTTCTTGGCCTCAACGACGTCTGCGCGGTAGGTCTCGAATCCCACGGCTGTTTCCAGGGTTTTCAGCTTGTCCGTGTTTGAGAGGGCGGCGAAGCGGGTGGGCATGCTCTGGTGCATTATGATGAGCATGTTGCTTGGGTCGAAGCCGAGGCCTTTCAGGATGTCTACGACCTCGTATTTCTGGGCGCTTTTCTGGTTGATCTCGAACCAGTACTTGCCGTCCCGCCTCAGGTTGCGGGTGAGCCTGATGAGGTCGCTGTCGAATCGGGGTATGGGTCTTCTGCCGTTCTCCCGTTCGGAGTTGTCGAGGAGGAGGGAGACTCGGGCCCGTTCTTGGCCCCATCTGATGAGGTCGCTGAGTTTTTTGGAGCGTTCTGTGTATGTGTCTCC
>JAUVHT010000072.1 GCA_030593155.1 Candidatus Bathyarchaeota archaeon | reverse complement strand
CTCCCAGCTCAGGGCCTCACAGACCGGGACGTTTGTGTCCGAGTCCCGTCCGCCGTAGAAGATGCCCCGGACGACGACGCCGTCCGGGTCGTTCACCTTCGGGTCCGCGTTCTCCAGCTCGCTGATCCGCATCGTGTACCGGGCGTTGCTGTGGGCGAAGAGTATCTCGTTGCCATTCTCGTCCTTCTTCCCCTCCCACCACTCGCCCGAGAAGTTCCCCCCCCTCTCCGGGATCTCCGTGTCGCCCATGCCTTGCCAGTAGGGGACGCCGTCGGCGATGAGGACGTTGGAGAAGATGAGCTCCCTGGGTGTGGTGAGGGCCTCGTAGATGAGGGGGTCGTCCACGGGATTGACATCCTTGATTATGCCGAATATGCCCGACTCGATGTTCACGGCCCGGGCGTTTCCCTCATCGTCCATCTTGATGTAGGCGATGTCGTCGCCCACTATCGTCTGACCAGGAACCATGGCGGTGCTGGTCTTGCCGCAGGCACTCGGGTAGGCCCCGGTGAAGTAGGTGACCCGGCCCTTTCCCTCCTGGTGGACCCCCATGATGAGCATGTGCTCTGCCAGCCAGTCCTCGTGATTCGCCTTGTATATGGCGAGGCGGAGGGCCAGCTTCTTCAGGCCCAGGCTGTTGCCGGCGTACTGGTTGTTGACTGAGTAGACCTTTCCGTCCAAGAAGTCGATGTATATCCGACGGTCGTCCACATTCTTCGTCGTGTTCCGCTCGTCTAGCTCCCCGGCGGAGTGGATAAATGTGAAAAAGTCTGGAGAGCCGTTGAGCCTCTTGAACTGTTCATATCCGCTCCTGTAGAGGAGATCCTCGCTGTGGGCGACATATGCGGAGTCGGTGATCTGGAGGGCACAGAGGGAGAACCGAGAGCCCGTCGGTCCCAGGCTGAAGAACCGGACGAGGCACTCCTTCCCCTTCATGCAACCGTCCATGAGGCGCAGGACCTCCTTTAGGCCGGCCTCCCGCTCCACGGAGACGATGCCCCTGCTCAGCCTCTGGCCCTCGGGGAGGAGGACCGCCGTATGGGGCTTGTCCCGAGCCTGATCGTGGAACCCGTCGTAGTGGATTGTGTGGCCTTCCATCTTCAGCTTCCGCTCCTCGCCGTTGTCCAGGGCCAGATTCCGGACGTATGCGACCTCCTCAGGGTCATCGGTAATCACCGCGACACTGAGAGGCTTGCATAATTCAACGAATCTCTCGACCTGTTCGATGACATGGGGATTATTGAGGGACTCCAACTTTCGGAGGTTCTCCCCTCTGAGAAGTTGACTAGTTGAGTGCGGCATGCATTTGCCTCTCCTTCTAACCTGACATCGATTATTTAGACATTTCTGCCTCTAAAGATGAAATTATTAAAGGCTGGCTTCCATTACACGGAGATGTCTTGTTTTTTCCTCATATTTCATCGGTATTATTCTGCAATTAGATCAGACTTTCTGTCTTTAACCGGTTTGTTTTCCGTGTAAATATGTCACAAGACCAGGCACACGTCAAACAGTAAGATTAAACTCGGTCCACAGCGGTTCTTCTTTTGATATTCATGTCTGAAAAAGGAAAGTTGGATCGTTTCTGGATCCAAGAACTGACCCGGCCGGCATTCGAAGACTGGCTCGATAACGACACCGCCCCCGTCGCCATCGTAGGCATAGGCGCCATAGAGCAGCACGGAGTCCATCTTCCGCTGGGGACGGACTCCCTCGGCGTGGTGGAGTTCATCCATGAGGTCGCGAAGCTGACCAACAGCGTCTGCGTCCACCCGTGCTGGCCCGGATTCTCGCCTCACCACATGGCATTCGCTGGCACCATCACCTTCAGTGAGGATACCCTCCTAGGCGTCCTCCTAGACACAATTGAGAGCCTCGCCGCCCACGGCCTAAAGCGTATAGTCCTCATCAACTATCATGGCGGGAACAACGAGATCACGAAGCTCGCGGCCCGGATCGCCAAGCTGGAGTTCAACGTCATGGTCGCAACTCCCGAAGGGCCGAGGGAGACCGATCTGGCTAAGGAGATCAAGCGTCGCATGGACAAGTATTTCGAGGTCCACTCGGGCCCTCGGGAGACCAGCTTCGCCCTCCACTACTTCCCCGAGCTGGTGGAGATGGGGAGGCTTGAGGGGTGGGAGAACCCCTTCCTCATCGACGAGAAGCTCCAAGAGTTCATGGACCCAGACAGGGAGGACTTTGAGCTCGTGAACCAAGTGTTCATGGCATGCCTACCCCCGAACACGGAGGACATCACCTCCACGGGCCAGTACGCCATGACAGACCCGAGGACCGCCAGCGCCGACGAGGGCCGAAGGATGAACGAAGAGGCGGTCAAGTTCCTCGTCGACTTCATCAACCTCTGGAAGACCATACCGCTCCCGCCGGCATTCCAAGAATAGAAACACACTCCCCCCTTTTTTCGAGCAAAGCCCTTCAGCCCCAAGCATATCTAAGGAAGCGCTCCGGAGAGGCTTCGACGCATCCTCCAACCAGTAGTAGACCTGCGTCCGCGAACGGAGGGGGCTCAGTCTCCTGAGGGCTCCGTACCTTCGTCTCTCTCCTTCACCTTTCTCGGGGGGAACACCGTCTTCCATCTCTTGTAATTGGAGAACACGGCGCCGAGGACGCCTCCCACCAAGTATCCGGAGACTACCCAGATGCCGTTGATGAAAGCTCCAGTGAAGAGGTTGTCAAAGATGAACTCGACCATGTAGGCGAATAGAGCTGTGGTGACTCCGGCCCTGAAAACGTCCCCCTCCCTCCTACGGCTGACCAGATGCCCCGCCAGGAAACCCCCCGCAACATGCAGGATCGTGGAGAGGCCGAGGAGATCCCTGCCGAAGACCTCGATGACGGCGCCCGTCCAGGTGAAATAGGTGATGAAAGCCTCTCGGGTTAGGAGCACAAAGCCGAACGCAAGGAACCCCCCAGCCATGTACTCCCCGAACAAGCCACCCAGATCTTGCTCCATCGCCCTTTTCACGACCCTATCTACTAGCACTTTCCTCATTTATACAGTATCAGGGGTCATTTTTTCGCCTTGAGAAGTCCGACCAATCTCTGTTTTTCCTCCGCATCCATGTGAAATGTGTGCTCCGTCCCGGGGAAAGTCTCATCTCGGACGTCTTTCCCATAGTCCTTCAAGGCTTTTGTGATGATCTCTCGGAGATCTACATACTTCCTGGCGAACGGGGGATTCTTTTTGTAGACGCCTAGAAGGTCGTGGAGGACGAGGACCTGACCATCGCAGCTCGGGCCCGAGCCAATCCCGATGGTGGGTATGGAAAGAGTCTCGGTGATTATCTGGGCGACCTCGGCTGTGACGAACTCGAGGACGATGGAGAACGCCCCCGCCTCCTCCAGGGCGACGGCGTCCTCGATTATGCTTACCCCGGCCTCGGCCTCAGCTCCCTGAATCCTCAAGCCTCCAAGGACGGCCGCTCTCTGGGGCATGAGGCCCACATGGGCCTGGATGGGAATTCCGGCTTCGACGAGAGCCTTGACCTTCCCCGCCACCTCCTTCCCCCCCTCGAGCTTCACGGCGTCTGCGCCCCCGGACTTGATGATCCTTCCAGAGTTCCTTATGGTGTCCTCTATGCTCACGTGGTAGGCCATGAAGGGGAGGTCCCCCACGATGAGAGCCCTTTTCGCGCCTCTAGCCACTGGGCGCGTGTGGTGGACGATGTCGTCCACGGTCACGGGCAGGGTGTTCTCGTAACCGAGGACCACAGTGCCAAGAGAGTCGCCGACGAGAATCATATCTATCCCCGCCTCATCCACGAGCTGGGCCGACGGGAAGTCGTACGCTGTGAGTTGGGTGATCTTCTCCCCCTTTTCCTTCTTGGAAAGGATATCGGGCACGGTAATCTTCGCCATCTTCATCGCTCCATTGACAGCGATCATAACCACCTCAAATTATTAATGACTTTAGCTAGAGCAAAGAGAGATGAAAATCGCGGTCATGGGCGCCGGTGCGATGGGCAGCCTATTCGGAGGCCTCCTGGCGGACGCCGGAGAGGACGTGACCCTAATAGACATATGGAAGGAGCACGTAGACGCCATCAACGCTCGGGGGCTCAGGATCACGGGCATCAGCGGAGACCGCACCATCGAAGTGAACTCCACAACAGATCCTGGGAAGGTTGGCCCAGTGGACCTCGTTATCATCTTCGTCAAGTCCTATGACACAGCCGAGGCTGCGAGAGACGCTCTCCCAATGGCCTCGGACGAGACCGTCTTCCTCTCCCTCCAGAACGGGCTGGGGAACATCGATAAGATAGCCGAGACCGCAGGGAGACACCGGATCATAAGGGGGGTCACCGCCCAAGGCTCCACCATGATGGGGCCCGGTGAGATCTACCACGCGGGGCAAGGGCCCACAGTGATCGGGGAGCTGGATGAAACGTCAACCGAGAGGGTCAAGAGGATCGGCAAGGCGTTCAACCATGCGGGGATACACACCGAGATCAGCTCGAACATCATGGGAGCCCTCTGGTCCAAGGTGTTGGTCAACGTGGGGATAAACCCCCTCACCGCCCTGACGGGGCTCAGAAACGGTGAACTCCTCGACCATCCGGAGATCAGACAGGTCATGAAGAGGGCCGTGGAAGAAGCGATGATGGTCGCCCAGAGCCTCGGGATAGAAAT
>JAUVHT010000016.1 GCA_030593155.1 Candidatus Bathyarchaeota archaeon | reverse complement strand
CTTGGATGATGAAGGAAAAGAATATTTACAAAGAATCCAATTGGCAACAAAGAGAATGAATACCCTTATTCAAGATTTACTACTAATATCGAGAGTTGGTAGATTAAATACTGAGCTAGATTTAGTTGATTTAAATGAACTAATAAGTGATATTGAAGGTGACATAGAAACCACATTAAATGAAAAGAATGGGGAAATTATTTATACAAAATTACCTAGTATAAAAACACAGAAAGTATGGATTAAACAGATCTTTTCTAACTTAATCAATAATGGATTAAAGTTCAACGAATCCCCAAATCCCAAAATATGGATTAAATGTGAAGAAAGAAAAGACCATTATATCTTCAGTGTAAAGGATAACGGCATTGGTATAGATGAGAAACACCATGATAAAATATTCAGAATATTCCAGAGGCTTCATACAGTGAATGAGTATCCAGGCACAGGGGCAGGCCTAACAATGTGTAAGAAGATTGTAGAATCGATGGGCGGCAATATATCGTTAGACAGCAAACTAAGCAAGGGAAGCACATTCTATATTACAATACCAAAAGGTAGTGAGATATCCGAAGAATCTGAACCCCCTTATCAGTCTGATGATGCTTTATCACTCGTGCACAAAAACACAAACAACGAACACTAGACATCGCGAGCAGACATGGATTCGTGTGTACGCTGCGCGCGCGCATGTCACTAATCAAATAAAAAGAGAGTTATTACGTACTTTATTATTTTAAAAAATACTAGTAAATATGTATGGAAATCCCAGTCGGAGCACCAGTGATTTTCCGCAGGGTGTATCTTCACTGGCGGAATACTTTTCAGGACTTAGTGCGCAAATATTAGAGATATCCTGACCTTGCTCGAATTTTTTCTGTTATGGCATCTCCTACTTCGCCGGTGCGGTTGTTACCTCCCAAGTCAGGGGTTAGAATCCTCCCCTCCTCGATGACCTCTTTAACGGCGGAATCCACGAGCTCGGCCCCCTTCTCCTCATCCAACCACTCCAGCAACAGTTTCCCTGCGAGGATGGCGCCGAAGGGATTCGCGATGCCCTTGCCGGCGATCTGCCACGCTGCTCCGCCGACAGGCTGGAAAACGGCGAATTTGTCCCCGATGCTAGCTTGGGGGGCCATCCCGATTCCGCCGATTTGGCCTATAATGTGCCAGGCCAGTATGTCTCCAAATAAGCCGTGAGTCAAGATAACGTCGAAGTCCAAGGGGTTCATCGCCAGCATCATGGATGCGACGTTAACACTGAGATATTCCTCCTTTATCCCGGGGAACTCCTCGACAACGTCGCTGAAGGTGCTTCGGAAGAGCTTGTCACCATAGAGGAAGTTATGCGCGTCTATGCACGTGATCTTCTTCCTGCCCTTCCTCACCGTGAAGTCGCACGCAAATCTTGCCACCCTCTCGGCGCCCCCACGGGTTATGGTCCTGACATCTCTACCCTCATCCCCCCAGAGGTCTCCTTCATGCTGAAGCACGAAGCCCTCCATATTGCTCTTTATCACGACGACATCGATATCCGCCTTCGACTTCTGTACATCCCCGGGGAAGATTCTTGGATATAATTTGAGATGACAGAGATTCGCGAAGGCCTCCCTTTCTATTCTCAGGTATCTTGTCACGAGCTCCGGGATGCTGTATGGCGCGTAGCTGTGACCGATTGCCCCCAATAACACGGCATCCGCTCCCTCGCAGATCTTCTTCGTCTCATCCGGGATCGGAGTTCCGGTTTCATTGTACGCCCGGCTCCCAACATCACCGAACGTGAACTTGAAATCAATGCCAATCGATTTGAGAACCTTTATGGCTTCGGCGGTCACCTCTGGACCTATACCGTCCCCCAGCAGAACTGCTATTTTATAATATCCACTCAAAAGCGCCTTACCCAGTGAATCTCGAAGTATTATCCTTAAATCTATTTTTCAGTGATAACGAACTACACACTATCTAAAGGATGTGTATGCCCACTTGCCCTAATTCTCCACAAGTTGAGCGCTCTCATCCATGGTCAACGCAGAATCTGAAGCTTCCACCTTTAGCACGTTTTTAGGTATGGTGAAATAGAAGGCTGTCCCAACTCCGGGCTTGCTCTCGACCCAGATCCTCCCGCCATAGAACTCCACGATCTTCTTGCAGATGGTTAATCCGGCCCCAGTTCCTGGATACTCCTCCTGCGTGTGGAGCCTCTGGAAGAGCTTGAAGATCTTCTCGAAGTTCTTCTCCTCGATCCCTATGCCGTTGTCTTTAACATAGAAGAGGTAGTAATCGTAACATTCCTCGCAGCCCACCTCGATCTCAGGAGCCAGAGAATCGTTGAACTTAAGGCCGTTATTGATCAAATTTGTGAAGAGTTGCCGCATCCAAACTCTGTGGCCTTGTATCTCAGGCAGGTCATCGCACTGAATCCTGGCGCCTCTCTCGGCGATCAGCGCCTCAAGATCGGTCTCGATATTCTTCACGATCTCTTTCAGATCAATTACTTCCACATCCAAGAATTTGCGATTGACCCTCGAGAGCAGCAAGAGGTCCTCGATGAGCTCCGACATCCTCTTCGAGGCCTTGATAATCCTGTCCAGGTAGTCTCTCTCCATATCATCAAGTTTCGATGAGGCCTCTTTTGAAAGGAACTCGGCGAAGGCCTGGATGCTCCTCAATGGGGACCTGAGATCGTGGGACACAATGTATGTGTATTCATCTAATTCACGGTTCCGTTCACTTAGTTCATCGAGGCTTTTTCTCAGCTTCTCTTTCTCCTGGATGATCGCGATGCTGGAAGCGACATGCCCCGCCAAGATCTCCAACAGCTTCCTGTCGTTCTCATCGAAGGCGTTGAGTTTCTCGCTCTCGACGTTGATTACTCCGAATACTGAATTTCTCACTTTCACGGGGACGCTTATCTCAGACAGGTTTTCAGGGTCCCCGAGTATCTTTGACGAGACGAAGTCATGGTCCTTACGCGTATCTAGCACGAACTGTGTCTTGCGGGAATTCACCGCCCTGACCGTGATTCCCGTTCCATCCAGAGGCAGCTCCATCACGTTTCTATCTCTGGTCTCCTTGAAGTATAACCCGTCGCCTTCGACGACCCCGAATCTGACGAAATCAAATCCCAGATCCTCCTGCAAAATCTGCATGGTTGACTTCGCTATCTCCTCCAAGGTCTCGATCTCGCCCATCTTAACGGCGTGTCTGTGAATGGCATCCAGCTTCGCCTCGAAGAGTTTTCGCTCGGTTATGTCCCTGCTGAAGACGAGAGATGATGGCCTTCCCTCATATTCGATGATCGAGATCTGATTCTCAACATCCACGGTGGTGCCATCCCTCCTCCGGAACTTCAATTCATACCGGAATGGGGTGTTCTTTCCCGCAGGTCTATATCGGACGTTCTTGTTGTCGGGTGTATTAAACTCACACGACCATCTGCCGATGATTTCGGAAGCATCGGCGAATCCGAGCAACTTGACCGCCCTATCGTTCACGTACTCGATCTTCTCGTCAAAAATGATGAACACAGCATCCCTAGAGACCTCTAGAAATTTTTTAGCAGTTGTGAGGTCAGGAAAACTAATTAGTTCAACCAATTATATTGATCCCCGAATTTCTGAAGACTTGAGTGTGAAATATCCGATACATAATATAATGTTAAGGAATGTTTAATCTGTATTTTTAATTAATTACTTCACTCAGTGCGCGCCGCAGTGGCAATCCAGCGCGCACATTCCACTAGAGAAAACTAGAGTTTGTCTCATTAGTAAATTTCTTTGATAGGTAGGATTTCCTTAGCTTTCTTGAAGTATTCGAGGACATGGATGCCTTTCTCAGTGATGACATAGCGTGACTTCGACTTGCGACTCTCTAGGTTTACCTGTCTATCTAGGAGGCCTTGTTCCACCAGATAAGACAAATTCCTCTGAACTGGCCGCCAAGACATGTTGGCTGCGTACATGATGCGAGTAGGCTTATCCACACCATTCATGACAGAGGAAAGGATGTTCAACTGAATTTCAAGCTTCGATCTTCTATGAGACATCATATTTCTCCAGATTTGCGTCCATCCTTACGGCTGAATGCTTCATAAGAATTGCAAAATATATCTAGTTTTGTGTGTATATAATATTGACAATATTTCAATATTTCTTACTTAAAAACGTTCATTACTAGATTCCGAATTATATCCCGCTCTTCAGAATCATCGCTAGTCATTGGGATGATTGTAGACTCTGCGGAAAGGATAGGATCTCCACTATTATTAAAAAGAATAGCCCAATTAATAAGATCACGTGGACTAGGTCCGTATAATATGTCCCCATTGAGATATTGTCTTCTCATTTCAGCTCCAACCGTGAGAATTTTAGATGCAGTTGCTCTATCAATGTGAGATCGATCCATAATTAGCTTAATCTCATCTTGCGAAATTTTTTGCGCAATGCTAGGATAGCTAAAGTCAATCCAAATAGACATCCTCCTTTTAAAGGCAATATTTAATCGTTTGACACCTGCGTGCTCTGCCCTTAGTGGATTTATCGAAACTATACAATATGAATATTCATGTCTCGGTATGATCTCATTATCCTTTTCTGTGATTATAAGGTGACCTCTAGCATCTAATACTGGATTTAGTCTACTAGCTACGTCTTGTCTCATCATATTTACTTCGTCAAGATAAAGTAATCCTCCGTGTTTTAACCACAATGTAACTTGACCGTCAATCCAATTTTCTTTTCCAAGTCCGATATATCTACCTATTAAATCATAACTTGAGGTGTTTAATGCACAATTTATCTCCCATAAGGGTAAACCAGTTAGTTCTGCTATTAAATAGACAGCATGAGTTTTACCGGTCCCACTTGGCCCGATTAACGCACATTGTTTAAAATGATATAAAGCTTCAACTATTCTCACCATGTAATTATTTCCATCATCTATATAATCAGCAACGTTTTCAGGAATTAGATCAATAAACTCATCAAATAAATAATCGGGGTGAAGATCATATTTTTGGATGTTATATTTATTGTATAGTGGAGAAATGCGACTTTTTTTTCTTTTGTTTAGTTGAATATTAATCTTTCCTTTCTTATGTTTAATAAATACCTTTTTTTTCTCCATGCGCTTTTTATCTTGATCCAATAGATTTTCGTTTTTTATCAATAATCCAAATTCACCTTACCGTTTAATAGATCACACCTGATTTATTGATTAAAAGAGTTGTAATAAACATTCTTTATTATTAAAATCTCTCAATATAACTAATTAATATAATTATATTTATAATCTATTATTAGGAGTGCGAGTATTTGAGATTCCATGAAGCAAAGGTTGCGCGCGCGGATTTTATCCTGACTATTCTTCCCTGGCAATTCCGGTACAATAACCACTGCGCACGTAGCGGCCACCATTACAACGCGATATAACCCTCATGACCATTATCTGGTCACAACTCAGAAAATCACCCAACAGGGGAGACAGGACCCAAAACCTCCTCCTAAACTTAAACCATCCCAGCATCAACAGAAACGGGCGAAGCCACACCCAAACCCAGAATACCATCAGCGCGCGCATGCATTAGCGCAGCGACAGTCCTACTCCTAAGAGGCTCGTCCCCATCTAGTCCTGCGAAATAAACCAATGAGATAATCAAGTTTCTTAGATAGAATCGGTTTACATGTAACCCCTCTTTTGCGAAATGCTCATCAAGTTCTGCACACACATTCACCAGCTTCACCATTCCCGCCTCGTAACCCTCGGAGACCGCTCCACGAAATAACTTCTTCAAGATCTTGAGACACATAATAACCGAAACCGTTTCCCTCAAACAATAAATGTACTGCAAGAATCCATCTAGGATCACTGCAAACGAGTCGTAATCGAACCCGTGAATAGCCCTCAAACCATACTCACGGATCCTTCCCACGAGAGTATTCTCATCTAAGACGCCAGAGGCCGCCAGCTCAAACAAAGCTCCCAGGAAACGTCCGGTAAGTTCTGGATCACCAGAATGGAAAACCGTATTCCCCAGACTCATGAGAAACTTCAACAAACCATTAGCATTCTCCAAGCCAAACTTGCGATACTTACTTATCTTTTTAGGTGACCCATCCAAAAGGATGTCTTTCACCTCATCGATCAGCGCCGCCCTCTCGGCGCGCTCCTTCATGAACCTCTTAACCGCCACGATCCCCCACCAGCCTCACTCCCTGCCAAGCGAATCTTAAGGGCCTCAGATCCCCCAGCCCCTCGATAACCCTCTCCCCAGCCTCCACCAGCTCCCAGGCCTCATCCCACCGACCCTGGGAGGCCAACGAATGCCCCTCGAGCATCGACATCCAACCCCTCAAGATCCCGATGTCCTTGAGAGAGTAACCGCCTGGCAGGCGCCCCAGCAGATCGTCCATGAAACCGTTCGAGCAGAACCTGACCCTGGACAGGTTATCAAGCACTGAAGTGGCTAGCTCCTTCCTCAGGCTCTCCCTAGACGGCTTGAGATCGCCTACGAGGCTGAGGCACTTCTCAAAGTGCGCCTCGGCCTCAGCAATATCCCCTTTCCCCCAGAACACGATGCCGAGGTTATTCAGAGAGACCGCGACCCCGTAATCATCCTCGTGCTCTCCGTTCATCTCCAGAGCCCCTGCGAGGACCTCCTCGGCCCCCTCGAGATCCCCGAGACCACCCCGGACGGCCCCAAGATTACAGCGGGAACTCGCAACGCCCTCCCCATCATCCAACTCAACGTAGACGTCGAAGGCCTCAACCAGCAGCCTCTCGGCCTCCTCTAGCCTCCCAAGACGGCCGAGGACCACACCCAGGACACCCAAGGCGTCAGCCAAGGAAGACGCCTCCCCGATCTCCCGATAGAGAGCCAGAGCCTCCTCGTAGAACACCCGAGACCGTTCGTAGCCGCCGGGTCCATCGTGGAGCCGCCCCAGACGGTACAGAGTATCGGCCAGGGCACCCCTGTCTCCCAGATCCCTCTCTATGATGAGGGCCTCCTCGAAACAGGAGACCGCCTTACCGTGATCCCCGAGCAGGGTCCACACGACCCCGAGCCGGTGCAGGGTCTCAGCGACCCCCTCACTGTCGCCCAGGCTCCTCCGGAGATCCAGAGACTCCACGAGGTACGCCCCTGCCTTTTCCATCTCCCCGAGACGGCGATGGACCGAGGCGAGAGCGAACAGGGTCTTAGCCGTAGCCTCCTCGTCCTTAAGCTCCCGATTTAGCACCAATGCGAACTCGAGGTACCGCCTCGCACCGCCTGGGTCACCCAGCTCCCACAAGAGGTCGCCGAGGATCGACGAGGCGCTCACCGCCTGGGGCTTGTTATCCATCTCGTGGAACGTACGGTGAGACTCGACGAGGTGGTTCCTCGCCTCCTCGTAATATCCAAGTTCCTCCTGGACCACCCCCAGGTTGTAGAGGGTCCACGCCAGCTCCTCCTCGTTTTCAAGGTCTCTCTGGATCCCTAGAGCCTCCTCGAGGAGCCCCATTGCCTTCTCGGGCTTCCCCAGGTCGTCCATGACCGTCCCGAGGCAATACAGTGTCCTCGCGATCTCTCCTGGCTCACCCAGGCCCCTCTGCAGCTCCAGAGCCTCCTCGAGATGCACACTGGCCTTCTTGGGGTCACCCAACCGATCGAGGACCACCCCGAGTTCGTGGAGGATCTTGGCGACCTCCTCGGCGTTCTTGAGACCCTTCTGGATCTTCAGGGCCTCCTCAAGAAGAGGTTCGATGGCCTCGAGCTCTCCAAGCTGATCCAGAACAGTGCCGAGGCTGTAGAGGGTCCTCGCTATCGCCCCCTCACTCCCGAGGCCCCTGTGGAGTTTCAAGGCCCCCTCGAAGTAATCCCGGGCCCTATCGTAATTTCCTATGTTGTACAGGATGGTCCCGAGGTTGTCCAAGACCCCGGCAGCCCTTCCCTCATCGCCCATATCACTGTAAATCCGATGGGCTTCCTCCAGGCTTTCGACCGCCTCGTCGAATCTGGAGAGCTCTCCCAGGACGGCCCCCAGGTCATTAAGGGTGCTAGCCACCTTCGCCCCCTCGTGTAACTCCGTGTAAACATTCAGGGCCTTTTCCAGAAGTTTAAGCGCCTCTTCGTACTCCCCTTGCTCATCCGAGATGGTTCCCAGAGCCCTGTAACAGTCCGCCTCTCGATCCTTCCTCTTGATCTTCTTGTTCAGTGCCAAGCTTTCCTCGAGGTGCCCCCTGGCTTCGGGGTATTTTCCCAGCTCAACCAAGGCGACGCCCAACAAGTATCGAATCTCTTCAAGGTCCTCTCCATCATCGAGCTCCCTCTTAATCGTAAGGGCTTCGCCGAGATACTTCTCAACCATTTTATAGTTCCCGAGGCCGCTCTGGACCATCCCGAGTTTGCTCAACGTGGCAGCGATGGCCCCCTTGTCTCCGAGTTCCTTATACAGCTTTAGGGCCTCGTTGAGATGACGCCTCGCCGCCTTGTAATTCTCAAGCCTGTTGTGGATTCTTCCGAGATGGAACAAGATCTTGGCCAGATCTTCCTTATCATAAGCCTCCTGGATCTCCAAGGCTTCCTTCAGTAATCGTCTCGCTTTCCCATACTCTCCTAGTTCACCGAGGGTGATCCCGAGCCCGCTGAGTATCCCAGGATTGTCCTCGACTATTTCGAGGTCTCTGCATATCTCTAGGGCCTCCTCCAGCGTACTTCGCGCACTATCGTTCTCGCCAAGATCCAGCTGGACGCGTCCTAGTGCTTCCAAGATCTGTAGTTTCACGTTATCTTCTGGGAGACCCTTCTGTAGTTCAAGGGCCTCTTCCAGATGCCTTTTTGCAGAATTTGGATCCCCGAAATTTCTCATGACTAATCCGAGGTTGTAAAGGGTTCTCACAATCCCCTCTCTATCATCACCCCTTCTTTGGATACTCAGGGCTCTATCAAGTCGTTCCTTCGCTTCATTATATTCTCCATGCTTTACGAGTACTGACCCTAGGATATTCAATGACTTCGCTATACCACTTTTACTGTCGAGCTCCTCGAACATCCTTAGCGAATCTTCGAGATGATTTACTGCCTCGTTATACTCGTAAAGTTCGCCAAAAATCGTCCCAATGTAGTAGAGGGTCTCAGCCAAACCTTCCTTGTCCTTGGTTTTTTCGTAATACTCGTGGATGTTCTCGAAGATGTGTAAAGCTTCATTGTATCTCTGGAGCTTAATGTAGATCCTACCTAAAGAATTTAGAGTTATAGCCAAAGAGTATTCGTCATGTTTCCTATAACCCTGCTCTGCCCGGTGGTAGAATATCCTGGCCTCGTTATATTCGCCGATTTTTTCGAAGACAAGACCTAGGTAGAAAAAAGTTTCGGCTATCCCCTCTATGTTTACCAGTTCCTTTTGATACATCAAAGCCTCTTTAAGACAACTTTCGGCTTTGCTGTATTCTCCTTCAAGTATTAGTAGCTTTCCAAGGAAGTTGAGAGTGGAGCCAATACGAAATTTATCTCTAAAACTTTTGAAAAGTTCTAAAGCTTCCTCTAAGCTATCTATGGCTTCTATGTTTTCTCCCAGTTCATGCAAGATACTGGACAGACTGACTAATGTGTTCGCTATCTCCTCTTTTCTTCCGAGTTCATTGTATATCCCGAGGGCTTGTTTATATTTCTCCTTGGAGTTCTCTAGGTTTTCTTCTTCCAGATAGGCGATACGAGCTTGAGACGATGCTAGAAGAGCCTTGGCCTCATCGATGCGATCTTTCTTAGAACGTTCATTCTTCTTTAGAGTCCTATCTCTGGAACTAGGATTAACAGTATTCAACGTAGTAACTCCTTGACATCGACCAATTGTACGCCCTTAGCCCTCTTTTTTCAGATAAGTGACGAAGTTAAGCTTAAAAAAGGAAAGTGGATACAAAACACCGAATAATAGATCATAATCCGGGGTTTTAGTTCGGGATAACATCAGAAGCTGATCGCGCTATCTCTCTTCAGCGTCATCCTTGATGAAATAAAAAAGAATGGTTTTTTTTACCCTATTTCATCTTCAGAGGATTCCGATTTACTTTAAAGGATTTCGAATTACCTCTGTTTTCATTGTTTTCTAGTCCCCCCTCGGTTTACCTTTTAGCGCGGCAACACCACCACTCACCCATGGACTCCTTCACGTCCTTCACCCTACGGAAACTCTACCGGAAGATCCACAAACTAGGCGACAGACTCGCCAAGATACAGCCCCTCATAGACTGGAACTCCTTCAGGCCCATAATCCAGCCCCTCTACGACAACCAGGGCCCCCAGGGAGGCAGACCCAACATCGACCCGATGGTGAAGATGCTGGTCCTCCAGCAGTGGTACGGCCTCAGCGACCCCGAGCTGGAACGCCAGGCCAACGACCGCATAAGCTTCCACCTGTTCCTCGGATTCCCCGATGTGATACCGGACGCCACCACGGTCTGGCTCTTCAGGGAGCACCTCGCCGAATCCAGCAGGGACCGGGCTATCTGGGAGGAGCTGCAGCGCCAGCGCGCGCCACCGCCTCGGTGCACGACAGCCGGGTGGACCTGTCGGAGGAGGGTGAAGTGGTGTACCGGGACAAGGGATACTTCGGCGTGGAGATCCGGGGGATCTCGGCGGCGATGAGGAGTGCTGTGCGGGGGTCGTCCCCTGGATATTTGGGATAGGCTGAGGAACCGGCGTATCAACAGGAAGCGGGCTCCCGGGGAGAGGCCGTTCGCCGTGATCAAGCGGATGTCCGGCTCGGGGCACGTTCTGGTGACGATGTTACCCCGGGTGCACGTAAAGACGGTGTTCGCGTGTCTCTGCTTCAACATGGTTCAGCTGAGCACCTTGGC